>CAYUUH010000001.1:0-72964 GCA_964447855.1 uncultured Methanosarcinales archaeon
ACATACTGAACTTATGGTCTTACCTTTGACGGCTACCTCAGCCTCAATCTTCATGATACATAACTGCCAGTCAGGTTCTCCAGGTTTCTTTGAGGGGCCAGTCTTAACATCCTTAGAAAATATTACTCCTTTTACTGTGTGTAGGTTATCCATAAATTATTTATCTAGTTCTTTTACGAGTTTCTTAATTGCCCTTAGCTGTCCGTAGGTCAAACTGAATTGCTCCATGTTTATATCAATATCGAAGCCTTCTCCGTTTACCCATTCAGTAACCTCTATGTAGTCATCTTTTTTAGCCAAGTGGCAGTAGTCATTAAGATCAGCCCATACTGATTTTTTTGTATTTTTCTCCATGTCTATTCTGTTTTAAGTGAGTTAAAGTATTCTTCTATGACATTAGCGAGGTCGTCAATGGGTGCTTGTAGTTCAGTACTTGTAACGCCAAAGTTTATATGTATTTCACTAGCGAGATTACGTGCGTGTACGTGAGCATCACCAAAGAACGACTGATAACCCCGCTCAAAGTCCTTCTCCCCGTAAAGGTCAATACCATCTTCTATTAGTTCCATTAGGTCTGTATGGAAGCCTTCTCTTAGCCTTTTGGCGGTTTCTTTCTTAATGTGTTTTGATTTCATAGCTTATAAAATTTATACCGACAAATGTAAAATGAATTTTTGACAAAAGCAAATAAAAAGAGAAATATTTACTAAAAGGGCATAGTTAGGGCTAATGTTTTGTCTTTTGGTTTCCTACTTTTGAAGTCTTTTAACCTTCCGTGAAAACCGTAGTAGAAGCCTCAAATCGTTTCTCTCAGCTCTGGGTGGTGGATACAGCCCCCCTTACCCCCCAACCATAATTTTAATTGGGAAGGCTCCACCACCCGTCGCCTCGCTTCACTTCATCTCGTCATCTATGTATTACTGCCATACATCAGCACCGAACGACCCTTGGGGCTCGATTACTAATGCTTTTGATACCGTAGTAATTATGGTATTACGCTTATGGGGTGGTCTGGCGTACTCACTACCACCAAATAAAAAACCCATTAAGATGTATTTGGCATCAGAATGGGTGTATGGGGTAGGAGGGAATAGTTTATGTCTTGCATTTGATGTAAGAACGAAGCCGTAAGGCTCATGTCCCTCCCGTGAAAATCTACTGCAAATCTAATCAATAAAATCATCAAATACAAATTTATTTAACATAAACTTCTGCAAAGATAAACAATATTTTTAATATGCAAAATATTATTAGTTTTATTTTAAAAAACTTGCAAAAGTCAAAACTATTTACTATCTTTGCAAAAGTGAGTTCATAATTTAATGGTTTTGCCCCGCCCGACAGTGGTTTTCATAGTTAGATTTAGGGTTTGAGTTTGATTTCATTACAATACGGGCGGGGTTTTTTTAACGGTTGAGTGTCGCAACTTCGGGGTCTAGGACGACATAGGGATCGCCTAACGGCAATGGTCTCGCCAAAGATGACCCTGCGGAAAGTTCTTTGTAACGATAATAGTGAGGTGGAGAAGCGGTATCTCAAAAGGCTCATAACCTTTGGTCGGCAGTTCGATTCTGCCCCTCGCCACAAAGGTAGCGGAATCCTTGACACCGCACTAGCGGGTTTGGACTGGGGTATCCCCGATCGCCCGCTAAAGTGAAAATTCTGTAATACTCTATATAAATGTATCTCGAACTGCAAGTTTACTGGGCAGAGGACGAATGGGAAAAGAAAGAAGACCTCGGAATGGATATCAAAACTGACCTAGGTACTATCTTTATCAACACAGCTCATATAGTTGCTCACCACGAGAATGACGAAGGCGAAACCATGATCAGATTGGTGAACGGTGAATGTTTTAGAAGTCCAATAGTACATAAGGACTTTAAAGACTTGCTTAATGAGCTTATCGCCACGATAGAGTTAAAACTTACAGATAATTAGTTCTTTCATGTCGTTGTAGTGCTTTCCGCCCAAAGGTGGACAGAGAAACATCGGGGGTTGTCCGTGGTTTTACATTTTACACGGAGTTAGGTTCCTCCTCATTCATTACTCTGGGTTTCTGTTGATGTATAGTGGCTTCTTAGTCCCGTGGAAACCAAACATGCGAATTGCCTTGTAATACTCGGTACTTAAGAGACGCATGAGTGCGAAGACGAGCAACAAAAAAGGGCAGTTCCATTCGGGCTGCCCTTAGTTTTTTATGCTGTGCTGATTATAGTTCGTTCTGCCAGGTTCTAAGTAAGTCTCTTGCGGTAAGTAAGTCCTCGCACCAAAAGCTACGACCATCGGGGTGGTATACAAAAGCACCCGATCCATTACCTACTGAATTAGCATAACCACACTCCCGCCCAAAGTTATCCCTAATCTTATAAGTACTTAACAGCACAGCAAACCTTTTCTTTCCTTCTCTGATAAACGGACGGCAGAGAGTTGCTATGTGGGTATGTCCTGCACAGCCTACGTCAAAGTTAAGTCCTACTCTTTCCCATCCTACTTCTATTCCGTGCGTGGGGTTAAGAATACTTGAGTATTTCCATTTGTGTCTTACAAGCCATTTCTGCTCGTTATCACCCCACTTAAGTGTAAAAAATATTTGAGCAGAGTCGTATAAGCAATGAGTTCCCTTAAGCCCTTCACGGATGAAGTCTATACCTGAAGCCTTGCTAGTCCAATTATTGTGGTTGCCCGACACCCAAAAGAGTATATTACCAGAGAGTTTCTTAAACAGCCACTCTAAGAATCTCGTTTCCATATCAAAGGTAGTCGGCTGTGCCTTTTGAATCCACTGTAACTTAGCATTAATAAAGTTATCAGTGTCATCGCCAAGGTTGCCTACATACATACCATCTGTTTCCGTTATGATGTTAATATCTCTCTCTATGGCTTCATAGTCAGACTTACCCCCTCCATGGATATCTGAAAGGATAGCTAAGGCAAAGGGTCTATTAGGCATGGTAATAATCTGAGTTGCCTCATCTATGTTCTTTTGCTTGGCTCTTTCCCCTATCTTCTTTAGGTAGGGCATAATATCGCCTTCAAAGTTTACTCTTTCCTCGGCGGTTATCCCTTCTATCTTGGGTGCTTCTATCTTTTCCACCCACGAGTATTTACAATCCTTGCATGCGTATTGTTGGACTCGGTAGTTGTCTCTCGGCTTAGTACCGTCTTTTTTTACGTTAGTGCTTTGACATTTTTTACAAGCTGGCATCCTTATTTGTTTTGGTTTTACTTTCAACTAATCCACCATGAATCTCATCTTCTACCTTATCTTTAAGATTATCGAAGAGTTCTTTAATTACAGCCTCTCGGCGGTCTCTGAATTTCTTGGCTTCGTCTTGCTTGACAAAGTAGCCGTCTTCACGTCCCTTACGGTAGACATCGCAGAGAGTGTTAAAAATGATTCGCTGCGTAGGGTTAGTACTTACTATTCTATCTGCTACCATATTAAGGTATTCAGTAGGCATAGTATATTTCCTCTTCTTTACAGGGGGCTCAATAGGAGGCTTAACTGTTTTCTTCTTGTTCTTGCTCATGATCGTTTTTTCTTAATTCTTTAAATATATCAATTTGCGCCATTTTTTTAAATGCGTTTTTTCTATCTTTGGGTGTCATTGTCATAAAAAATGATTGTGCTAAGAACTCATCTACCAACGAGGTATATCCAGTTTTAGAAGTACGTATAGCAGATTCCTTTGAAGCGTCTATTATAGACTGTCTGTATTTAGGGTCGTTATCAATTCTGTTTTGAATGGATAAATACTCCTTGTGGTCTTTAAATATTTTCATTATTTATTATGTTAATTTGATTATTTATAAAATCAGCCAGTTTAGAGGCGTTTTCAGCACTTAATATGACTTCGTTATAGGTTATATGCCCGCTAAAGAGAAACTTAATCCTACGCCATAAAGAATACCTTATAGGGGCATAGTAATAAACAACAAAGATAAACTCATCTTCATCGTCCCAACGAGAGACACTTAATATTTCATTATTGCACTCGCAGGGGAGCTTTATATCTGTCATGTTTTTGATTTTGAGTGTAAAAGTAGAATTAATAATTGAGATTTCAAAACAAATACTAGAATATTTTCTCTTAAAAGTCTCTTTTAATGGAATAAATTATACAAATAGATACAAAAATGATGTTTTAGTGGAAAATATATGCAGAAAGATGTAAAAATATTTGGAGTTGTCAGATATAAATAATAATTTTGGCGTTAAATGCAACAAAAAAGAACATCACTCGTAGAAAGCATAACAAACACACTACTTGGCTTGGTAGTTAATTTTTTACTTAGTTTAGCGATATATCCTATTTTAGGAATCCCCGTAAGGCTACACCAGAACCTAATAATAGTAGTTATCTTTACGGGCACTTCAATTTTAAGAAACTACATAGTAAGAAGATATTTTAATGGAAATGATTAACGTAATATCGCTTGGCGCGGGGAAGCAGAGTAGTTATATGCTACTTAACGCACTTGAAGGTAAATATAAATACAAACCCGACTTTGCCATATTTTCAGATACGGGATGTGAACCACAGTATGTGTATGACTATTTAGCTTGGTTGAGACCTTACGTATGGGATAAGTACAACTTTTACATAGAGATTGTATCAGCAGGTAATCTCATGACCGATGTGGTTGATTATGTAGATGGTAAAAAGAAGAGGGTTGCCATGCTACCACTTAAACTTGAAGATGGCGGTCTTGTAATGAGGCAATGTACGATGGATTATAAGATAGCACCACTAAGAAAACACCTGCAATCAATAAGAAACAAGCAGAGAGTACGGCTATGGATTGGCATATCCCTTGATGAAGCAGAGAGAATGAAGGATAGCCCCGTAAAGTATATAGAGCATTGGTATCCATTGGTTGAAACACAAACACGAATAGACTCTATTGTAAATTGGTTTAAAGTTAATAATCTACGAGAACCAGGAAAGAGTGCTTGTCTTATATGCCCATTTCACCATGATAATTATTGGAAAATATTTAAGAAGCAGTTTCCGTTGGAATTTGAAGAGGCGTGTAAGTTTGATGATAAAATAAGAAACTACCCAAATCTAAGAGCAAATACCTATTTGAGTTCGCAAAGAGTCCCACTAAGGGATATAGACTTTACACAAGAGGCAAGCCTATTCCCCGATCTCATTGAGGAATGTCACGGTCTTTGTGGTTTATAGAAAATAATTATCAAAATATTTGCTTTTGTCGTTTTGTTGTTTTATCTTTGCGTAAAATAAAAATATGGGACATTATTCTGAGTGTTACGAGGAAGATACAAGAAAAGCGGCAGAATATAGAAATGAAGTCGCCACAAGAGCATTAAAGGAACTCACTAAAGACCTATCATTAGTTGATAAGGAATTTTTAGTTAAAATAGTTGGCAACCTTGACCGCTTCAAGTCTATGTTTGGATTAATTAAATATTTTTGTGAATGAAACAAAAAGATATTGACAGAGAGTACCGCAAGTTCGCCCAAGAATGGCTCCCAAAGGTTATCGAAAGAGGGGTCTGCTTTCTAGAGAACATAAGGAACAAGAAAAAGGTCAAGGAAGAGGATTGGGATGTCATAAAGGCATATCACAGGCTTTACTACCTTGGTTACTGTGAGGAGTTCATTGTACCGTGGCAACCCCCGCAAAAGCAATCTAAACAAACTACAATATTTGACGCTATGACAGAAGAAGAAACAGACAGGATGGCAGTTGAAAAGGCTGAAAACGGAATTGGCGAGGATTTTGCAATAGAGTTACTCGAACCAATAATAGTAATACAAAATGACACTGATAAGGAAGTATAGATTCGGAGACTTGATGAACAGCGTGATGGACGATATGGGTATGCCCGACTTTTGGAACCCCGTAGGGAGTTCTACCTATAACGGGAGGTGGGTTGATACAGACAAATATGATGTAGTGCCTAAAAAACAGTGGTATGTAGAGCAGGTCAAGAGGATTGAAGAGGAGTTGTTCACGCTAGAGCGCAGGAGAGATGCCACGCTAGAGTACTACGAAAATCAAAAGAAGAGCCTTCTAGAGAAGAAGGAGAGGCTTGAACGAGAAAAAGGAAAACAAGAGGGTGGCTAGATAGATTGCCGTTGCAGAAAGAGGGCAGAACTAAAAATTCTGCCTTTTTTATTTGTTTTTGTCAAATCTTTGTTTTACATTTGCCCTATGGAATTGTCAATTTGCATCCCCTTTAAAAACGACTACGAGTTAATAGACTCAGTAGTAAAGAACATCATAGACACCGCCGAGAGTTATGACTACGAAATAATAGTCTATAACGATGGTAGTACCCAACCGTCAGGGAAACCCGAACAGTTGACATTAGACTACAAGAACACAAGGGTTATCAATGCCTCGCAGTCCTTTGGCGTCGGCGCTGCGTTTGATAGATGTGTTGAGCAGGCAAAAGGCGAATACTTGATTTTGATGGGTTGTGACGTCTACGCCCACAAAGGTTGGCACACGAAAGTCTTAGAAGCCGTCAAGAGCAATCCTACTACTATCGGATGTGCAGTATGCGTAGGAGATAAACCAAAGGCTAACGGTAGTTTTACAAAGTACTACGGAGCAGACCTACTTATTAAAATGTCAAATGATGACCTTCCGCTTCATTCTAAGCTACGGGAACGCAAAGGTGGATACACAGACCTATTTAGAGGGAAGTGGGCTGAGAAGCGAGGAAATGACGTTCCTTATGAAATCTCGTGCTTAATGGGAGCCTATTATTTTTGCACTAAAGAATGGTATAACTACATTGGAGGATGGGATACGATAGCAGGTAAGCGTTATAGGGGTATATCTAATTGGGGACACACCGAACCCTACATCAGCGTAAAGTCTTACTTATGTGGAGGGAACTGTATTATATTCCCAAATATAGAAGTCACGCACATCTTCAGTAGAATGGATGAATATATCACGGTAGGGCGAAGGAGACCTCACTTACAAAGGAGAAGCCTAGGTAAGGGGGGGAGAAGTGAATTTGATATGTGGTGGAACGCATTACTCATGGTCGAAACGATGGTTCTAAGCGAGTCAAGAAGAAATCAGCTATACGACTTTGTTAATCTTGAATTGAACTTTAACGCAGCTCGCAATATGATAAAGAGAAATTATGAGTATGTGGAGTCGTTAAGGGAGCAGAACCGGCAAAAGTTTAAATACGATATTACCCTATTTGCAGAAAAATTTGGATGTAGGTTATGAAAATATAACTATCTTTGTGGAGGAATAGTCGGGTCTGATCATCCGATGAAAAGGATAAGTGTCGAGTCCTTTCCTCCTTTTTTTCGACACAATACAAAACGACACAAGCATGAAAGAAATTAAGTTAACAAGGGGAATGGTTGCATTAGTAGATGACCGGGATTATGACTTCTTAATACAATGGAAGTGGCATGCCAATCCTAGTACTACGAATGGATGTTTTTATGCAAGAAGAACAATTAGGGTGGGAAAGGGGGTTAAGCGTATTTATATGCATAGGCTTATTATGCAGGCAGATAGTGGCATAAAAGTGGATCATATAGATAGGAATGGGCTAAATAATCAAAGATCAAACTTAAGATTGTGTACACGCCAACAAAATACCTTTAATACAAATAACCGCAAAAGGAAGTCCCCTTATAAGGGAGTAAGCAAAAAGGAGGACTATGATAGAAAAAAACCATGGAGAGCGTGTTTTAAGGCAAACGGAAAGCAAATGCTTTTTGGACATTTTGAAACAGAAATAGAGGCTGCCATTTGTTATGATATAAATGTCTTAAAGTTTAGAGGAGAGTTTGCTGTTTTAAATTTCCCTGAGAGATATAAAAATGGAGTATATGAATAATAATTACTATCTTTGTACTTTAAATCCCTATTAACTTAGGGTTGAAATATTAAATATTAACTTTTTAAAGAAAGGACAAAGATCATGTTTTTGCTCTCAGAGATTACCAAATGGACAGATTCTAGGGATTCGTCAAAACGCACCCATAAGCGTGATATATGGGACTCGGGCTATAGATTGTTTCTATTAAACCCCAATAGGTTTAACTACATCAAGGTTCACGGGACGGGCAGTTCCTTTAAGTTCTCAGATAACCACAGAGACAGAAGAGAGGGAACTTCGTTTTTAATCAGTAATAGTACTGTTGCTGAAATTACCACCGCCCATGACCTTCCGTTTCACAGCAATTTCATCACACTAAACTTCTATCCGAAAAATAATCCACATAAAACTCCCGTGGCGGTTACGACAGCAGTTGAGGACATTGCTTACTTCGACGATTACAATGACCCCAATCACCCAAATTGCGTTTGGATGATTTATAACGTCAAGGGGTTCAAGCGGATAGAGCAGTTAGTAGAAGGCACGCTTGAGAACATCTACGACAGACTTCTGACGGGGACAACAACTAGTACGACCACAACCGAGCAGAGATAATAACTAAGACATGGGCCCAGTAATATGTCAAATCGTTACTTGGAAGAGTAACCGACCAGAGAAGATGGTTGATAGAGCATGGGGGAACTACGTCATGCTTAACACCAACCGTATGTCAGATATCTTAAATCTCGATAGTGGCAACACTAAGTTTAAGTATCTGCAAGCCCCTAACGATCATAGAAGCTCTTGGGATACCATAGAGACTACGACACCTATAGCCCAACTAGAATCAGTGGCAGATACAGACCCAGACCACAAGTTCGGAGTATTCCCTATCTTTCCAACGCTTGATATTACGAGGGTGACTGTTGATACCCCCGTTGATACTGAGATAGATTGGGAGGACATCTGCATGGTTTATGGCACAGATAGGGATGTTACGCTAGGTGTATCTCACATGGTTTATTACACTAAATCATGGAAGAGAGTTACAGTTATCATTAACTTGAGTATAAACGATGTTAATGAACTGTGGCACGATAATCCAGACTAAGCAACTCTTAAGATAGAATCTTTTTACCGACCCGCTATAGGAAACTTTAGCGGGTTTAATATTTATAGCTATCTTTGTGAAAACAAGAAAGAAAAATGACCTTAGAAGACATTGACGGTAGTAGGTTTCTCTACGACCCCACAGCGAATGATTTAGTTAAGAGGCTGCAAGCCGATATTCCTGAGTTTGCTAACTATAAAGGAAAGATACCAAAGCAGAAGGTGTTCCAGTATATCATTCTGATGTATGACCCGTCATCCCCACTATGGCGAAATGTACTTGACTACTACGTGAGAAAGAGTACTTGCGCTGATATGGTTGGATTTCAAAAGACCAAGGGGCAGTGGTCTAAAGAGGCAGAGGCTATTTTAATTGGAGAGGACTCGCAAGTGAACGACATGATAGTAGCCTACATAGCGCAACTTGGGATGGTAGAGATGTATCAGCTTGTTGCATACCTTAGTCTACTTAGTTCTGAAACACGAAAGGCTATAGACTACAAAGGAGATAAGAACTCTATTGACATCATCACTAAGACAGGAGATAAAATTAGGGAGCTGCTTAAAGTAGTGTTCAGGTCGGGGGAGTATGATGAGATAGCTCAGGTGCGCAAGGCTCTTTATAGTAGACTTGAAAAAGAGAGGCTACGCATACGCCCAGAGGAAGTAGTTAGTATGATAAGTGAAGAAGGTGGACTCCCGCCAGAGTTTAATCCCTACGGTGACTATAAAGTAGAAAAATCTAAGTTTGTTGGGGATGAAGCACCCTACTAATCAATACGAGCATCTATATAAGCCCGCTAAGAAGTGGGATGTTATCAATGACGGAGACCCCGATTTAAAGAGTGTCTTTTTTAGCCTACCATCTCCGCCTAACTTAAAACTCATAGATGGCTATGGTTTGCATCCAGACGAACAATACTTCCGTAGAACTGAAGTACCCAAGAAACTATTGGAGTTAGAAGATAGGGCATTGGGTTTGCTATACGACATACAGAAGGGCAACAACCAGGAGGCTATTCAGGGATACAAACTGTACCTAAAGTATTGGGAGTTATTTGAGGCAGAGTCAGAACACTTAGAAAAAGAGATCGAATGGCTAAGAAAAACGTGGTGGCACAGGACTGAAGGTTATTGGTTCTTTAATGATGGTCAGCCTACGTTCATCCCCCCAGAGTACTACGACTACCTTAACTTCTATTTTATTGCTGAATCAAAGTGCTATCCCGAATATAGGGACGACATAAGAAGGAAGAATTGTTTTATTTGGTATTTAATGAATACTACTGAAACCTTTGCCGACATTCATGCCGAAACAGGTGAGGCACTAAAGGTTGATGGAAAGTATAAGATGTTAGACCTTGGCAGGCGTACCTTTCTGGGGGATATCGAGCCGAAAACGAGGAGGGTTGGTGCATCGCATGAGGGCATCCACTGTCTACTTGTAGGTGCTATGACACACGCATCACACTATGGGACTATCATATCTCTTGAGGGGCAAAACGCCAAAGCACTCTACGAACAAAAGTTACTACCCGCATGGGATACCTATCCAATGTGCCTTAAGCCAATGTGGGAAGGGAATAGAAAACCGAGTGTACTTAAGCTATCTGCACCGCCTAATGTGTACCACGTTAAGGGACTCAATAGTTCCATATCGGTAACAGAGAGTGCGGGGGAGAAGAAGTCAGAAGGAAAGAGACTTAACAGAATACTTAGTGACGAAACTGGGAAGACGGAGGCTGCGGATGCGGCAGAGAGGCATCACGTAAACAAACTTACCATGTCAACTGGTATGGGTATTAACATTATTGAAGCTGCTTATTGTAAGAATCCTTCAACGGTGGATGAGATGACAGCCGGTGGTATGGCTTACTACAAACTCTGTATGCTCTCTAACTTCTATAAGAGGGTTCCTGCACTAGGACAAACCCCCGAAGGACTTGCAAGGGTATTTTTACCCGCCTATAGGCGATTAGAGGGCTATATAGACCGTTTTGGCATGTCGGTGGTAGACACACCCACAGAAAGACAAAAGAGGCTTACACCCCTATCTGTGTTCGCCATGAGTGGCATGGGCGCAAAGGAGATGCTACAACAGCAAAGGGATACTCTTTTAGCTGACGGTTCTCCACAGGCTATGGAAGCGTACCGAAGTTTGAGAAGGAAATCTCCGTTTACTTGGGCTGAGTGTTGGTTAGGAACTAGCGGTAATGTGGGCTATAACCTTGAGATAATAGATAAGCGACTTGGTGAGATAAATAGAATGAAGTCATTTAACAAACCGCCATATAAGGTTGGTTATTATTACAGGGAGAAGGGGGGTCAGCACGACAGAGTGCGATGGGCTAACGACCCGCAAAAGCCTAAATTCAGAGTATCTATGGAACTGCCGGATACCATGACTAACCGGATGACCATGATGGAGATTTGGGACTACAGCAAGGGCAAGTTCGTACCTACCTACGCCCCGCTAGAGGGATACAGATTCACCATAGGAGCAGATAGCTTTAGAAATATTAATAAGAACGACTATAAGAGCTTTATGAAACTTGGAGCGTCAGCGTCTAACTCTAGACAGTCTGATGGGGGTATCTGCATGATATGGGAGTATGATGATAGCGTTGATGGTGGTAAGCCCCGCAGAGATTGGCAAAGCGGCAGGGTAGTACTTACTTATAGATGGCGTCCCGCAACATGGGAAGAATACGTTGATGATGTGGTAATGGCTGCGCAATATTGGGGAGCAATGATATATCCTGAATACAACGTAGAGGCTATTGTAAGAGATATCTACGCTAAGGGCTACGGTGGTTACTTCATCTACGATATGGATATCCAGACAGGCAAGCCCAAACCAATGCCGGGAGTTTACACCACACCGGGGGTTCTGCAAGAAATGATAACCGACACTAAGGACTATATAGAATTTCATGGGCATAACGAAAACCACGATGATCTGCTAAGTGAATTTAAGGGTCTTCAGGGGGTTGAATCGTTCACGCACATGGATTTGCACGTAGCATTTGGCATGGCACGAAAGGGCAGTAAGTCCCGCCATAGGGATATAATGATGCAGGGGGATGGTGAGACTATGGTTATTGACGGTTTATTCTAAAATACTTCCTTAAATATTTGTTTTTCTCAAATATCTGTTTTATCTTTGGTTAAAATTACAGAGATGAGTCACACGAGAGTTAAGGCAAAGTACATGGAAATTGGTGCTTACGGACGAGAAGAGTGGCATACTCTTTATTGTCATCATAATCATTCTTGCGACACTATATCTTTCTATGATGAAAAAGGAGAGTGTCTTTTAAGTTATGGGGATACAGAGCATCCTAATATATTCGATGTTATGCAGAAGTTAGCAAGTCCCTTCGCGGGCACGTGGTGGGATAAACTTGAAGATGGGGTAGAGTTCTTAAATGAAGAAGACCGTAAAATACTTAAGTTATGAGTGCACTTTGGGATTACATGAGCAAAGAACATGGACTTAATCTCTTAGGTTCAGAGATAGACGACATACTTGCTTTAGCGAGGCAAGAGATTGAGTTGCCAGAAATACATGAAGCACGTGAGGTGGCTGAGTCTATTCGTTATGGCTTTAAAAGTAGTAGTGAAGGTTGGTTTGGCTTTATAGAGGGTTTTAAGTATGCACTTCGTAAAGTACGTAATCCCTATCCTAAGCCGCTATGAAAGAGAACCCACTACCAAGAATAGTGTCACCAGTACTTGATCAGATAAATCTCTTGTTTGAGCATAGGTTACATTGGGAAAAATTAAATCTACCAGAGGCGGAATACCGTGTAAGAGAACAAGAGTTCAATCGCATGCTAGATCATCGCATGGCTGTTATGAGGGATTTTATTTTTGTTTGGTATAAAACACAAAGTCATGACTATGAAGGACGCTAAATACCTAGATGTAATGCAGGGGATAGTGGAGGAAAATGAAGTAGCTATACCAATGCCCCTTAAAGATATGGTTAAGTTAGAAAAGGTAGTGTTATTAGAGTTATATGTACTCGCATTGGTTTCGAGGGAAACTTTAGTTTGTCAGTTAAAAGATGCGTGGGATACTATTGAACGACTAAAACATAATCAATTATGATAAAGAGAATAACGGTTGTGCCCATTCCTTCTGTAATGGGGATAGAGAAGAAAACGGAAGTTAGGATTGAAGATGAAAATAGCTATCAGTGGCGACATTCATTTTGTCACGATGATATTGATTTTATAGGAAAACTCAATGAGGTGCTTGCAAGAGCCATTGATACCGTTAATGATGAGAAAAACCCGCATAAGGATTTAGCATGGATGGACAGACAGTGGAAAAAACTAGATTCCATGGTATGAGAAAAATAAAGACAACACTTAAAGACCAAGAGTTTGCAAGTCTTACTCTTTCGATGGCAGGAGCTATCGAAAACCGTTTTGAGTCAAACGATAAATTTAATGCGTATATGACCGATGCCACAGTTAGACATGAGCCCGCAAGTGGATTTGAGGTTTTTACACTGAGAGTTATTGTAACGAGAAAAGAAGCTAATGGATAAACTTACGAAATGTGGTGTCTGTAACGGCACGGGTGTTTTACATAACCCTGACTATAGCCCCTGTTTTATGTGTAATGGCATAGGGATGGTATCTACTCCTATCATAACAGATGACGATGTTAAGTTGGCAATGAAACTTATTACTGACTCTCTATCAGTAGGCTTTCACGGTTCTCGTTATACCATAGACGTGGCACAAGCATTTCCGACCAAAGAAAGCGATTCTGTTTTAAATGTACATTGTTTAATACAAATAGAGAAGACATGAAAAATACCTATATCGAAAGGCTTCAATGCGCAAGGGGGTGTACTCCTATGTGCAGTGGATTTAAGGTAGTAGCAGGAATTGTTTTGAGCATGCAAAGGGAGATTGATACATTGAAACATAAACGGGATGAGTTACAATCTGTGATTAAGGATAAGTCTAATGAGATAAAAGAAATGAATAAAGCATACGAAGGACACGATTTTTAAGATATGATAAAATGCCCCCATTGCGGAGAAACATGGTCTACCGAAGACCTTGAAAATATAGGCGATATTGGTTGTCCTTCTTGCAGAAGATGTTTTGACGTAGAGGACTTAACTGATGCTATTATGGAACAGTATATTGATGAAGATTACTTCGATAAATTTCGTCCACCAATGGATAAGTATTATAGAATGAAAGGGTTAATATCGTGAGTGAAAGAATATCCCCACAGCAGATAGTAGACGACTTTTTTCACGAGTATTGTGAAGGGCGTCTTGATAGAGAAGAGATGACCAATGCTATTTTAACCTATGCAAGGCAGTATGCAGACGAAAGAGATGAATATAATATGGGTAATGGAGGTATAGACGGTGAATTTGGTTGTTATAACTGCACCCATGTAGCGTTTTTAACGGCAGAAGTCGCAGAATGTGGTATCACACACGAGGAACATAAATGGGAGTACTCTTGTAATAAACACAAATTAATGTACTAATGAAAGAAGAAATAGAAAAGATTTTAAAAGAGGTCTACTTTCACAAGGGGGTAAGTGATGAGTTTTTTGATTTAGCTTCTGATAAGATAGTGGAGTGTCTGGAATCTCCAGACGGATATTTTTTAAATGTTCTTGCGATGTTTGCATCCCGCTATAGCACTCATGACATGCCCGAATCATTCATGGAATGTAGGTATTATATTCGTAGTCGTGGTATACTAAGGGATGTTTTGGCTGATTTAAAAGAAGAAACCGAATGACAGATGCACGAGACATACAAGATTTCATTGAGTGGTATTGGAAAGAGATAGACGGTAGGCCCTCAAGCGAATCGTCACTTACCATAGCGGAGTACTATATTGAAGATAAGCGAAAGGAACGGCATATGCGATTATATGGTATGGAAGAAATTACAAGAAAGATTAAATGCCCTAATTGTGGCAATCCGTCCGTAGCCGAATATGCTCCATGTTGCAGTCAAATATGTTGGTTAGACAGACAATGATTATGAATAGATTAGGTTCAAAAAACGACGAAAGGGATAGGGAACTCTTTACATTGGCTTCAATATTAAAAGATGTTATTATATCTAAGTATAGCGCAGAGCCAATATGGGAGAAACGCCTAAAGGACTTAGATAATATTCTACAGCACATAGTAGAAAGGAGATATGGACAACCAATGGATTATAAACCATGAACGCAGACATCAAAGGCGCATTAGAGCAAATCAACAAAAGCTACAAGGCGTTTACGCACAGAGACAGGTTTCTCAGTAAGGCAGACGTCAGAAGGGTTTTAGAGTACGGACTCGCCAAAGGCTATAAGACTACCGATGAACTAAAGGACGAAGAAGTTGATGCAATTTTAGGATGGCACTTTGAAATACGATAAGTTATGAGTACATGGATTGACATAAAGAAGCAAGAGGACTTACAGTATTCCGAAGAGCAAAGGGGTATATGGAAAAACACGGTGCTCGCAGAAGAGTGTATTGAAGTCTTCATAGGAGAAGATTATAGTGGGAGTCATTACGTTTCAGTCCCCGTAAAGTTCATACTAAAGGTTTTGAGAGATAACAAGTATTACATTGAGGAAATAATGGGATAAAATGATATATTTATTATTGGCAATATACCTATCGCCAATAATCTTCATGATATTGCTTGAAATAAGCAATGATGGAGATTGTAATCAGGCGTGGTAAAATTCAAGCAGGGGCGTATAGGCGTAATCCTACCGTAGAGATTAGGTTTTAAAATCCAAAGAATGACGGGAAAGAAAGACCAGTGGGTGAAATTCCCCACCCTGCGAGAGACTGTAAGTGAGTTGAGTTGAAGAGTAGACTCCGCCACTCCCTAAAACGGGGTGGCATTTTTGTTTTTCAGCCATTCCTAAATAAGCATTATCTTTGCATAAATAAAAGCAAATTAGATGTTGCCAATTTTATCACAGTACAAGGATAATGAATATTTCCGACCCAACGGCAATATAAATCCACAAACAAAAGATTCTGAATATCACAAGCGATGGGCACAATACGTGTATTCTTTATGGATGAGGAACGCATGTGCTTGGGGGGTGGATGGTTATAATCGCTTTGCCGAGCTAAGGGCGTATTCCACGGGTAAACAAGATATTACCAAATATCAGACGTGGCTAAGTTCGGAAGTGAGCACCAACCAAAGTTCTACAATAGCAGTAGATTCTTTTGATAGCACTCCGCTTTCAAGGATTAGTAAGCGTGAAGGCTGGCTAAATATGCTTTGGGAGAACATTTCACCTTGTCCGATGATCCTTGAGGCACTCCATGGTCAGTTTGATGAACTAGACTACGACCTATACACAAATGTCATTGACGCCAATAGTAAGGATATTGAGGAGAATGAAGCCTACCAAAGACTTGTAGAGGGCATATTCAGAGATTGGCAGATAGAATACAAGCAGAAAGCAGGGATACCCGTAGACGAAGATACTTTCTATCCTAAGTCAATACAGGAGTTTGAAGCATTTAAGGCTCAGGACGGTTTTAAGCTGAACGTGGCACGGTCAATGCAGAAGTTACTGAGATATACCTTTGCGCTAAATCCTGGGGCATGGGATACCGTAACACGCAAGAAAATTATAGATGACATAATCTGTTTGGGTTATGCCGCCACGAGAGACTACTTTGATGCAGAAGACAGTAAGTTTAAGCAGAAGTGGATAGACCCCGCAAGGCTCGTAATGCAATACTCTAACGCCTATGACTATAATGATAGTGAGTATGCAGGATACTTTGAGTATTGGACAATATCGAACCTTAAGCAGAAACTACCTGATGTAGACCCCGACAAATGGCTAAATCTAGCTAAGTCTTACGCAGGACAATACGGTAACTCTAATTGGGACGAGAAGTACTCTAAACTTGACCCATCAACTTATATGTATGGCTATGACGGGTTTAAAGTACCTGTCTTTGAAACAGAATGGATAGACTGTGATAATAAGAAAAGAAAGTACTATAAGGATCGCTATGGGCGGGATCAAGTTAAGGATGTAGACTACAGCACTAAGGAGAAGACAACCCCGCAGAGCGAGATAAAAAACCTATCTGTAAGGCTTGTGAGAGAGTGTAAGTGGGTAGTGGGCACAGACTATTGCTTTGATTGGGGAGTGCTTAAGATGGCTTCTAGGAAGAACTATTCCAAGCCACAACTGACATTCCACGTAGAGCAGTTACTTCAGACCTCAATAGTAGAAAGGCTTATCCCTATTCTTGACCAGATAGAGATAACCTTCTTAAGGTATCAGAACTCACTTGCTAAGATGGTAGAGAACGGCTATGCTGTTAATACTTCCATGCTTGGTAATGTGACTTTAGGCGGGAATAAGCTAAAACCGGCAGAGGTTATAAAGCTCTACAAACAAACAGGCTTCTTCTTGTATCAATACTCAGCAGGCACAGGACAATACACAGGGGGCGCAGCACTACCTATCAGCGAGATACCTGGTGGTATGAAAAACCGAGTAGAGGAAACCATAAGAACCCTAGACATGTGGCTTGGTCAGATAAAGACACAGACGGGTATAGATGTTGTTGCCCTTAGTTCTCAGCCACAGGCAGTAGATACAAGTGAAGGCGCACAAGAGACCATACAAATCACTCAGAACATATTTAAGACTATTACCAACGCTGTAAAAGAGATTAAGCAGAGTACGGGCGAGAGTCTTATGAGAAGGATTCAGATAGGCGTAAGGAACTCTGATGTTATAAGGAAGGCTTATGCGGGCGTGATATCCAAGACAGACATGGATACGCTTGTTATGATGGAGAGTGAGGGCGTGCAGTACGGGTTAAGTCTAAAAGCTAAACCCGACAGAAGGGCTAAACTAAGGTTTGAGAATTGGGTTAACCTTGCTTTACAGAACACGAGAGAGCAGAGACCGGGCATAGACCTTAACGATGCTATCTTCTTCATGAGTCAGTTAGAGAATGGAGCCGACATAAGTGAACTGGAAAAACAGTTACAATACACTATTGACAAGAACAAGCAGGAGGCAGCCGCCCAAAGCGAACAAATGATAGCATCACAAGGCGAACAGCAGAGACAGACAGACGCACAAAAGGCACAGATAGAAATGGCTAAATTGCAAATGGAACAAGAGGGTAAGATAAAAGAAGAACTCATCAGGGGTGATATAAAAAATCAGCAGATGAATAAAGAGATTGTGAGAGATGTATATGCTTCGCTTGTAGAGAGTGCTAATGCAGAGAATGGTATTAACACTAGCATAAGGAGATAGCCATGCAAAATAGACTAAGACATTCAGGAATGGGGTTTGGTTCTGCGCTGACGGTTGCATTGAAGAGTTCGTCATGGACTCCACCAACACCAGACGCATTATTTGACACACGTACAGGATTAAGCATAAGTGATAGTATTGGAGGCCAAACTTTATCGATTGGTAATTTCCCTATGACTTTTATGCCGTCAACTGCCGGGACTGACTATTCTTTGTTTGAGCTTGATATGTTAGCTGAAGCAGAGCCGTCTGATTGGACTATATTAGTTTTAGTAAAACCTCATCCGTTTACAACAGAACAACGCATAGGATATTTTCGATACCCTTTTGAGAGAAATTTGACCATACAGTTTTATATGCGTACAACTCCTGCATTAACTCCTAATACTCCATTTACTATACCCACAATTAGTGCTAAAACATGGACAGAGTGGCAGGCAATAGGATGGGGGCATAATTCGGCTGACAATACTCTAAAGTTAATATGGAATAGTATAATTCAAAGTAAATCTGATAATGATGCAGCTTCTGCTAATCCACTGGCAGTTGTATCAATGCAGAACGAAGAGTATGAAAAATTTTATTGTCGTGGTGTATATGCTTTTAATAAGTTGCTTTCAGATGAAGAAATAGCTAATATAAGATTATATGGGATATTTCCATCAGATAGTAATGTGATTGTTTGCCCATGGTTGGATAGCGAGGATGCTAAATTAATGACTAACGGGTATCCATCTGCATTTCAAGATCATTGGGACGGAATAAAAAAATACAAAGGAAAGGGAACTCCTACATCAGCAGTGGAGAGAGGATGGTATAATCAAGCAGGTGCAAGACCACCAACTGATCCGTATTCTGCAAGAGATAGTTTATTGACAGGTGCTTATCTTCTTTATAAGGGTTATACAAGACAGGGAATAAATGTAATCCCCTATAAAACAGATGGTACTAAAGGTTCATGGACTGCCGATGCTGATGATATAGATTATCCTGCAACTTCTGTAATTCATAACATGGCAGATTCATTTATTGATTTTAGCGGGATAACCGATGCTAGTATTAAGGCTTTATTTGATAAGACGAACAGAACTTACTGGAAGGCATCTATTGAGTCAACTGATTATTATTCGGCGGGTGCTTATCTGTGGCATCCCTCACAGTTAATCAGGGAGTTCATTGAGGTTCATGCTGAAACAGGACACGCTAATCACATATTTTCTTCAATAAGAACATCAAATGGTGTGGTTACTGGTATAAGCGCAATAAGGGTTTATAAAACAAATATTGTATAAAATGGCAAATAAAGATACGGTAGAATCAACATATAATTGCCTTGTGACAAGAAAAAAGGCATACTTATTATTAGTTGGTGGTGATGGTTTGGTGTGTGGTTATCATACAGCAAACGCTAATATGACAGCAGCGGACTTTGCTTTGTATGCCACAGGCGTAGCAACAGATCCAGGAACAGACATTGAGGGCTTTAACATAAACAAAGGCTATAGGTTTGATGGTCATTGGATGTCGTCGAAACAAATAAATATTTACGAGTTTAAATATCTTAGACCTAATAAATGGAAAAGCAAAATGGGTTCATTTGCAACGGGTGACACATTGCTTGATCCATGTATTCCTTTTTTGGTTGATGGAACAGATAATGGCTACTTTTCTGATGGTACTTTATTTGTTCATCCTTACTGCAATCTTGATACTTACATAGTAAATGCAGAAGCTACTGACACATGGAGTACAGGCGATACAAATGGATGGCTTTACAGGGCTATGGGGGAATGGGATTATAGTATCAGGTATCTTGAATTGTTAGGCTATGAAGTTACCGTAATAGGTTTATTGTTCGGGACTATTGCAAACGGTGCTACCGGATCATCTACGCCTGCCGTATATACGGCAGAAGCAGAAGCAATATTGGCAGCGATAAGAGCTAAATACGGTGCAAATTTACCAGCAGTTTGGGTTACAACTGCATCTCAAACAGGAGCAAGGGCAATAGCTTATAGAGATGGGATAGTTGCAATATCAGATACTTACCTTTCAGTTTTTGATGATCTTGTTCATTGTAGATCAGCCGTTCCGCCATATTTAAGAACTAAATCAGTTGTAAATATGGGCAAGTTTATAGAGTCATGGATAATTAAACATAGATCAGGTTTGAATTTACCAGTTGTTTCAGATGTAGCAATAACTGGTACTTTGGAGGTAGGTGAAGTCATTGCTCCATCCTATACGTTTACAGGAGGTACGGAAGGAGACAGTAATTATATACTTTTAAGAGCTGATAATAATGCAGGTTTAAACGAGACGTTTGTGCAAACATATCAGAGAGGTGAAACGATTACTCTTGGTGCTATATCAGGAAAGTACATAAAGTTTATAGTTACTCCGGTACAGACAACTAATCCAAAGATAGGAGTAGCTGTTAGAAATGCAAATTGGGAGGGGCCAGTTGGTGCTTAGTTGCTATGGAGATCAACTCACCTAAAATAGTTGTTAAAATATTTGGATAATTGAAATATATGTTTTTACTTTGCTGTGAAATCAAACAGTAAAGCAATGAAAACATTCAGTGAAATCCTAGTACCGTTTCTTTCTGAGAAGGAAATCCAGCTAAAGAAGAAAAGCCTAAACGCATATAAGAATCAAACTAAAGTCTTTTGCGAGTGGCTGAACAGTCAAGGAAAACTTGATATCTCAATTTGCGACATCAAGGAAGAAGAAGTATCGCAGTTCTTTCTTTACCTTGCGAGGGACAAAGACCTTGACCGTCCAACCTGTCAGAAGTACTACATAAGCATTAAGTCAGTATTTTACTATGCTAAGAAGCGCAAGGAGATAACAGAACTGCCGTTTGACTTAGTGGTGTTCCCGTCAAAGAAAAGGGACTGCTCGGCACAGCTAATCCCGCAAGAGGCTATGAAGCTATTGTTTGAAGACATAAAAGAGAACGACTATCAACTCTTTCTAGCTTGCATGATTGAGTACTACTGCTTCATAAGGCCAGGTAATGAGATGAGAAACCTTAAGCCCACAAACTTTGATTTAAAGAGTGGCACGATACGCATTGACGCCTCGATAGCTAAGAATAAGAGAGCAAGAACAGTTACCATGCCCACACAGTTAATAGAGTACTGTAAAGAGTATGGAATAGATAAGGAGAACAGTAACCGCTATGTCTTTGGATGCAATAGGTACTTCGATACAAAGCCGGTATCAGAGAACATGCTAAGGTATAGATTTAATAGATTCAGGGATAAGCATAATATAAGCAAGGGGGTTAAGCTCTATAGTTTTAAGCACCAAGGATGCACCACGCTTCACCAAACAAGGCTAGTATCTACCTTCGACCTGATGACACAGCTTGGGCATAGCAATCTTACAAGCACACAACACTACCTAAAGAAGGTGGCGGGTAATATTAACAGTGAGATAAGGAATAATTTTCCAAGTCCTATATAATTCTTATCTTTGCATAAAATAAGTTATTATGGCAAATGCCCAAGAGAGACTCAAGGTGTTCGAGAATATTATAGCAAGGGTTGGGCTTGATGGCCCTGTCTTGGAAGAGTACAGTAAAGCAATGTCCACCTTGAATGGTTTACAGACCATGACTGAGATGACACCACCGCCAATGCCTCCGCAAGGTCAAAATATGACAAATACGCCACAATTACCCCCGAATGGCACTACGATACCGCCAATGGGTAGTAATGGCTCTATGATGCCTTAAAATCGCTTAAAATAGCATTATATTAAACCACTCTTAACGGGGTGGTTTTTCTGTTTTAAAACGATATTAAATATTATATTTATCTTTGCATAAAATAAGAGAAAGAAAAATTATAGATTATGGCATTTGAACACATGAACACAACGCCACCGGCAGACTTAGTTCCTCCTGTGGCAGATAATAGTCAGGTAACACCTCCTGCTGAAGTGACACCCCCTGTGGTTGGGACGCCTCCCGCAGAGCCAACACCCCCGCAAGAGCCTAAGCCAGACGAGTTCTTTGAGACATTTAAGAAACGTTACAACGCAGAAGTAAAGAGTGACGATGAGATTAAGGAGCTTTTCTCCCTTAAGGGTAAGGTAGGAGAGTATGAGACTAAGCTCAAAGATTACGATGAACTGAAAACAGGCGTTGAAAAATATAAAAAAGAATTGGAAGACACGAAGACCTCTTATATGAGTGATCTTCTTGCTAAACCACTCTTAAAGCAAGCCTTTGTTGCGTCACAACTGCAAGAGAAGCACCCAAACTTGGATAAGGATGTCCTAGCTGAACTTGCGATGTCAGACATTGACAAAATGGGAGATTTAGAGGTTATCGCACGGGAGCGTAAACTGAGAGTACCCAAAGCGTCAATAGAAAACCTAAAGGCTGTCATAAGAAAAGAGATAGGCGTAGATGCTGATCAGTCCGAAAGTGAATGGTCTGACCTAGCAAACACCGAACTCGCTATTAAGGCAGCAGACGCAAGAGAAAAGGTCAAACAGTTACTTAGCGGTATTGAACTACCGAAAGTAGTTACTAAAGAAGAAAGAGATAGGCTCGCCAACGAAAGTCTTACGGATAAGACCAAGAGAGCAGAACCCTTCAAAGAAATCTTTAGCAAGTTTGATGCTTATAAGAACGGAGACTTTGAATTTGCAGTCCCCGATGAGTTTAAAGCCAAAGTACCTGAAATCTTTAAAGGAATGTTTATTGATGGAGGGGTAGAGATAAATGAGGCGAATCTGGCAACGGCAGAACTAATCAAGAAAGCCCTCTTTGTAGAGGAATACCTGCCAAAGATGCTTGAGGTGAGAGATAAACTTACCGAAGCAAGGATAAAGGCAGAGTACGATAAGTTAGTGCATAACGATACGCCACCAAATACAGCTACGGCAGCAGACAATCAGACAGGGGGGGCAGACCCGAATCGCCCAAGTGTTAGTAAGTTCTTCCAAGACCAAACAGGCAATAGAGCTACTAAACTTTAAAAACATTTAAAAACACATGTCAACAATAACACTCGGAACTATTAGTTCCACAACTAACAACCAGCGTTACGGATATTCATTTGATAGTATCTATAACACCATGCTGAAGCCACAGATTTATGGCGACTATATCAAGTATTATGGCAAAGGAGTAGGACTCCTTGAAATGGCTTACCTCGCAGGGACAACTGTTAATATAGCAGGTTCGTCCAAGACTGTATGGGAAGAAGGTTCACTGACCAAACTCGTTAAGTTGAATGGTGCTATCGCAGCCGCAGCCGCAGGTGCAGATATTACCTTCTCCTTGGATGCTGCTGAATTTGATGCTAACCACGCATCTTATCTTAACACCCACGATCAGATTGTTATCCCTGCTGAGTATATTGAAGAAGGTGGCGTTCCCGCTACAATTCCTCATCTCTACCAGGTAACAGGAAACGATGGTGGAGTAGATGCCGCTAGAGTTTATACAGCAAGACCTCTCTTAGTTACTACTGAACTTGCAGTTGCAGTTCCCGATGATACCGAACTTATGGTAACAGGTGGTAACTACGCCCTCGAAAGCGCAGGAGGTTATGTTAAGTCAAGCGGATGGTATTCAAGAACCTTCTACAACTCAATCAAAAAACACGATTGGGCTATCGGAGGTGGAACACAGAGCAACCAGAGGTACTACGAAGAACTGCGTGGCGGTGGAACAGGTATCCTTTCCAAACTGACCATGGAAGCTGACTACTGGCTTGATAAATACATCAACGATGAGATATTCCTTGGCTTGGGTGTTACCAACACAACCCTGACCATGAACAACAGGAACTCCGTTGCAGTACCCGTAGCAGGAACAGTGGGTGTGCTTCGCCACCTAGAGCAGAGAGCTATGAGGCAGTACTACACAGCCGCATATCAGATGTCAGACTTTGACGATATCAAAGACCTTCTTCAGTCACAGGGCGTAACAGAGAGAAACGTAGCTTTCCTCATGGGTTCAAGCCTCTACAAGCAGGTAGAAAACAGCGGTCTTGACTTCATCAAGGAATTTAGTGGTGGAACAGACCTCATGAAGACCCTCGGTGATATCAACGTAGCTTTTAGGGCAATCAATAAGAACGGTGTTTACACCATGTTCAAAGAACTGCCTTCACTGAGCGACCCAACAGCCTACGGAGCAGAAGCCTTCAATGACTACTTCAAGGATTGGGGTATGATTGTACCGGAGGTTGATGTAACCGTCAAAGGTAGTCTTGAGTCACCTGAGTCATTCAAACTTAGGAACCTGACAATGGGATTCAAGTCATATAACGGTGAGAACCGCACAAGGGTAGTTAAAGACATACCGAGTATGGCAGGACAGGGGAATGTTGCCGTCGACAATTACGACGACAGCCGCGGCTCGATGCTTAGTGAGTTCAGTCTCATATTCAATAAGGTTAACCAGTGTATCATGGTTCAGAACGATAATATCTTATGAGTTTAATACTTAGATAGTTACAAAGGGCGGTTAGAAATATCCGCCCTTTTATTTTGTAAATCCAATTGTTGTTTTTATATTTGTGAAATAATAATTAAAAATTTAAACCATGTCAAAACAACAAGATGCATTTAAAAGGTGTGATGAGATAAGCGATGAGCTTGAAGTTTTTTTTAATAGCTTATCTAAAAAGAATAAAAGAGAAATAGGAAAACTGATCTGCGGTCATATAGCTACGCTTTCGGCAGACCTTGACAAAAATATCTTTGATCCACTAAAGGTATTAAGTGAGGCGCAGAAAGACCTACAAGCTATCATAGCGGAAGAAGTAGATGGTCAGATAGAGAAGGAATTACTAGATTATGTTAATAAAACTAAGGATCAAAAATAATTCTTATCTTTGCACTGAAAAACAAAAACAAGAAAGAAAATGCTATTACTCGATTCTGTTCCTCTGAATTTAGAGGACATCAACGATCCAAAGGCAAAGCACTACGAATTTGCCAAGGAGTACAATAACACGATTGCTTATCTCCACGACAACTACAAGAACGGCTACATCCGCTTTAAGAGGCTGGGTGCAGTCACGTACACTAAGGGGGCTGACGAAAGGGGTAATGAGATACCTAAGATGGCAGAACCCGTAAGACCATGGCGCATACCGCTATCTGCATCGGCAGTAACAGGCAATAAGGGGAAACATTACTGGTCATGTTGCATGAGCACGCCAGAGCCTAAAGCTAATGGACTATGGGATATGGGCAGAACAAAGTCTATGTCTATTAAGGAGGATATCTTAGTTAATATAAATGAGAATCCCGACCTAGCTTTCTTCCTTTATAAGATAACCCCCTTTGTAAGAAGGGGACTTATTAAGATTGTAGACCCAAAACTCGACGACGAGACACTTGGTTCGGCAGAAAGAGAACTTACAGAAAGAAAGTACGCTGTATGGAATATGCTTGGTGATGAGACTAAGCTAAGGACTATGGCGAGGGCTTACGGCATGAACGCTGTGGACTCAATGCAGCCTAACGCTATCAGGAAGGCACTTGAGGAGTTACTTGAGAGAAATGATAAGGCTAAGAGGCAGAATCCTGCTATTAAGGGCACTAAAGAGTTCATTGAGGAGATGAAGGTCACAGACAGCTTGCTACTTAGAAACTTCATGCAGAAGGCTATTGACGACAAGAAACTGACATGGAAGGGCGATGGCAGGTGGAAGATAGGTGAGAAGATCGTATGTCAAGTTCCCTCGCAGGAGACTCTGAGAAGGAATGATTATCTATGCAACTGGCTCATGGCAGGGAATAACACTGATAAGCTGAAAGAGTTTATCGTTGACCTAGTAGATAAGGATTACCTTGACACGATACCTGATACCAAAGACGGACGGAAAGAATGGGAGTGGTTCGCTGGTATAGCAGGTATCACCACGGTAGCAAAAAAGACAGGAGAGATTAAAGATTTTGTCTATAAGACCTTTTGTCCCCTCGGGTAGGGGAATTTTCTGACGGCAGAGGCCGCTCTTGTTTTGCCCCCGACTTCGGTCGGGGTTTTGTGTTTTCAGACATTCATAAATAAGAGTTATCTTTGCATTGGGATAGCTAAGGTTGATCTCTTAGCGATAAGGACATGCCAACATCCTTCCCCATCTTTTTAGTTGGCGTAATTAAATTGTGGCAAATATGAGAATTGGATTCGTTTATTTGATAATGTCTATTGTTAGACCAGATAGGTGTTATGTGGGCAGTTCTGTAGATTTGAGAGATAGGTGGAGTGGTCATAGGAGGAAACTTGCATTACAACAACATCATTCAGTAAAACTACAGAGGCATTTTAATAAGCATGGGTTGGATGATTTAATCTTTATAGTTATTGAAAAGATAGATGTTTTTAATCTTAATGATTTAATAAGGGTAGAGCAGTTTTATATTGATTTATTAAAACCTTACTTCAATATGTCTCCTACTGCGGGGAGTAATAAAAATTTGGAGCTTACACAAGAGCAGAGAGATAAGATGAACAAAAAACCGGTGTCTTTAGAGACAAGAGAAAAACAAAGACAGGCTAAATTAGGTAAAAAAAGAGGTTCTCCATCAGAAGAAACCAGAAGAAAAATGAGGGAAAGTAATCTAGGGAGGAAAGTAAGCCCTGAGACCATTTTAAAACTATCTGAGTCTCATAAGGGCAAGAAACCAACAAAAGAACAGATAGAGAAAAACAGACTTTCTAATACGGGGAAGAAACAGAAAATAGAGTCTGTCGCAAAAACACTGCTAACAAAAGAAGGGATAGAGCATACTGATGAAAATATAAATATAATGATATTGCGTATTTTAGAAAAAAGGGAGAGTAAAAAGAATAAAAGAAGTGCAGAGGAAATAAATAAAAGGAAAAGTGAGATATTAAAAAAATATTTCATAGAACATCCAGAGGCTCGTGATCATTTAAGCAAGATACAGAAGGGGAGAAAAATGTCCGATAAGGCTATTGAAAACATGAAAATAGGACAAAAGACAAGGAGGGATAAGGAAAGGCTAAATAGGGAAAATGGTGTTATTTAAAAAGGTAGTATCTTTGTGAAAAATAAAGCAAATGTCGCTTATATCAGATGTATATTTATTGTTACTCGATGAGATAAGGACGGATTCTCGGTCTCTCTCTTGTGATATTGGAACATTTAATCGCCTCATCAGGCTCGTTAACCAAGAGCTATATGATCAATATGTAAAGGACTTCGAGAGTGGTCAGGAGAGTTCAGACACGCTAGGTTTCTTGAAGGTTCATAACTACTCTTTGGCTCTCACAGCAGGGGTAGCCACACTACCTTCAAGCTACGAAAGACTAATAGGCAAACCAAGGATACTTAACGGTGCTACTTATCAGAAGGTTGATGTGGTGAGTACTTATGAGCAGGCGTGCAGAGATGAAGATTACCTTACACAGTCAACAGTTACTAATCCTACGGCTACCATAGGTGGTGTAGACGGGCTAGGAAGTGTACAGATAAGAGTATATCCCACTACAACTACAAATGTATGGATAGACTACCTTAGAACGCTTACAGTGCCTCTATTGGACTACTACACGGATGATACAACCTTAGTTACTACATTTCTTGAGGCATCTACCACTTACAGTTTGGCTTCGGGTACTACTTACAGGACGGGGACGGCAGGTGGCGCAGGTGTTTCGGTAGCAAGTGCTACGGTAGACCTGAAGTGGGGTGAGAGTGACATTGCATTGATTCTGACTAAGCTAATCAACAGACTAGCGAAGCAACTCCCTGATGAGTTACTATTACAGCAGTCAAATATGGAACAAGCAAAATCTGAGGCATGATAAAACAAGAAATTAGATCGGCTGTAAAGAACGCATTAAAACGCTACGATAAGGTTGCAACGTATCACGATAAGGTGCTTGACAATGCTTGTGAGATAGTGCGTAACATCATGCTTAACGAGGTATTCAGGATGAGTCCTCACTCACTACAAAGGTTTACTGTTGGTTATGGTTATGCAACACCTTTGACTATTTCATCTGAAGCCTCTAGCGGGATTTACTACACTACCTTACCGGAAAATATAGTTTACTTTCCAGATAGAGCCTCTGGGGTGCGCAGGGTAGCAACAGCTACACAGACAGGCACGAAGTTTTTCCCTATGGATCAGAGAGAATGGGATTTGGCTATGACAGGACTGTATGTTAACGTGGTTAAGGATAAAGTAGGTTATATTGTCACGCCCACGAGAGTTGAATACTTTGGTATGACAGGTACTATACTTAGCGATGGTGTGAGGATGGATTGTATAATTCCGTTTAGTGAATACGCTGAGACAGATGTAGTACTCTACCCCGAACACACTCTTGAGGACGGCAGTGGATATATAGAAAGAATAGTTAATTTTCTAAAGGATAAACCTCCTGTGGATTTATTGGATAACGGAAAAGACTCTGAATAATGGCAACAAACGCACTCGTAAGTATAAATTCTATCGTAGACGCATATCTTTTCAAATTTGAATTACCTCTTGATAGGGCGTGGATATACACTCAGCATGCCTGTGATGCAGTAAGAGAACTACACCTTTATGACCTTCCTAACTTAGTCACAGAGAAAGTAAGTGTTAGTTCGCTTGGGATTATCGAACTTCCTGCGGATTGCCTTGGTGTCAATGGTCTTTACAAGTTTGTTGACGGAGTTAAATGGCAGTTCACCCAGAGAGATGACATAATCGTTACAACAACTACTACAGGTGGCACAGAAGGGCAGGACGAAGATTATGGAGAGGGAGAAGCACTCAAAGACCCTAAGACAGATACCTATGGAGGCGTTGGTGGTGTAAACGACTACTACTATAAGGTTGATTGGAAAGCAAGGAGGATATTTGTTGAGGGCACAACCAGCGATACAGTCGTTTTAGAGTATGTTACAAGCGGTATCGAGACTTCGGGCACTACTTATGTCCCCGACTTCTGTACGCCCGTCATAGACGCTTATTTGAACTGGAAGATGTGTTTCCTTGAGCCTAGGCTAGAGAGATACGCCTCCGAAAGAGAAAAGAGTTATCTTAATACAGAGAATAGAGTAAGAAATCTTATAAATGCAATGGATTATAACCAGTGGAGAGACCTGTTCTTATCACTGACAACCGTTGCGCCCCTGAGATAAAATGAGCAATATAATTGACCACCTTCCGCTAACTGACTTCGGGTTAGATTTTGATCAAGCTCCAAGGTATATTTCCAAAGGAGATTCAAGATATAATTTGAATGTTCTTAAAGGAGAAGACTCTTACTTTGGCGAGCTCACTAATCTAAAGGGTAACAGGAAGGTCACGTACGAACTTGGTGATTCAAATGCTTACTTTGTTGCGTGGAGTTGTTATGATCCACTGACCCGCTATGTGTACGCATACATATTTTCACAGCCCTATGATGTAAGCGGTTCTGGTGATTATGAGTACGATAATAGGTTTATTCGCTTCGGGGAAGATGATGAAATAATTACTACTCTTTTTTACGACACAAAGAACTATTTCGGAGTAGACCCTAATATAAGAGTTAAGGATTCATTTGTAATAGGAGACTGGCTATTCTATAACCCACAGACAAGCGAACCAAAGATTATAGACCTTACGAGGATTTATAACTATACGACCTATGCGGCTTATGATGCTACACTTACTTATACCTATGGACAGAGAGTTACTTACTTTGGTGGGCTGTTCCTTGCAGATGAGGCAGTAGCGATAGGCGAAGACCCTGTAAACTACGACAGTAAGTGGACTCGCATAGGAGATAGTTACCAGTTTGGTACAGACATAGAGTTTGACAGTGAGTTCAGGTATGCTTTTAATCAGATAAAACACATCCCTGTTTACCGTCCTATATGTGCTTACGCTACGGATGCCGATAAGAACGCAAATAACGTGCGTGGTAAGCTCTTTAGGTTCTCGCACAGGTATAAGTACTTTGACAATAGTTATTCACGCTACGGGGCTTATTCTGACGTTACATTGCCACAATATGACGAGTATTATAATGGCGAAGTACCAGGAGACCTTGATACATTTAACTGTATTGATGTAAAGATACCCCTTCACTCAGCAGCCCTCGTAAAAGAGATAGAGATAATATTTCAGGAGACAGGTGGAGATTGGAAGCAAGCTAAGATAATAAACAGACAGGATATTACTTTACTTGACCAGCTTTATTATACTTATAGATTCTATAATACAGATTCAGCCTTTATTCAGATAGATGATGACCATTTCACTGAGCCCTATGATGCACTTCCGAGGTTTGCAAATTCAATGGAGATCATCAATAAGAATATCTTGGCTTTCGGTGGCGTCACAGAAGGGTTTTATAATCTTGATAAGAACGATATAGATGTTACTCTCACACCTGAAATGGAAACAATATCTATCTCAGAATCACAACAAACAGGCGGAAGGCGAAGGGATAATATTGCGGAGGGAGATTGGGTTTTAACACCAACAAGTACGGGTTGGCAGATTACGCTTACACCTAATTCATGGTTCACTGGTGGCGGTTGGGCTCTCGGAGACGTCTATGTATTAACCTTTAACGGCAAGAGCGTTACCTATACATTACAGGCAGCAGACGTTCTTAACTTAGCGGGTTTTTGTGCAGCTATAGGTGGTGTATTTAGCACAAACTTCCCAACGGTTAATTCAGGATATGGAACAACTACGGTTTATGTATTATCGGAAAATACAGATGGTGTTCAGACTCCGATTAATATTAGCATATCAACATTATATGAACCTAGTGGTGTATCGGAGGTAGCTCTTACAAAGGCTACCGGATTTAAGACAGGTGCGTGGCATCCATTCTGTATATTCTACTATGATGAGGCTATGCGTAGGTGGGATGCACAGACAAGTAAGGATCATCCCGATGGTATAGTACCTTACTCAGCAGACGGGACAACAGTTTACATTCCTATGTTTGGAGAGTATTCACCGAATGATGGGCTATTGAATCATAGGTGGATTATTAATTGGAGTTTAAATCATCTTCCCCCTAGCGAGGCTAAGTGGTGGAGGTGGGGTTATGCAGGTAACGCACTATGCTCACAATTTGTTCAGTATATCGTAGAAGACATCCAAGATGAATCTCCATGGACTAAGTTAGATATTACCCCTCTTCAAACCTTAAAAACAACAACTGAGGGTACATGGAATCAATTTCCGCAGTCAATAATAGAACCTTATCAGTGGCAAAAGGGAGATAGGGTAAGGGTAATAACAGAGGCAGCTTCAGCAAATGATATAGGTGCTGTTATAGATGGTGTTTATGACTATGAAATTTTAAAGTATGATGATACTACGGTAGAGGGTGAGTATTGGGTATATGTTCAGGACTTTGATTATGCTGCTATTAGTGCAGGGGTACAAACCTTAGTTGAAATATACACTCCTAAAAAGACAGATGTTGCAAGAGACTTCTACGAGTTTGGTGAGTTAATGCCAATAATCAGGGATGCAGATAATGTTTTAGTACATGGCTGCGGTGCTATAGGAACACAGAACCAAGATACGACCACAGGAGACCCCGTTACAGGCGTTTTTACGGCAGGAGACGTGTATCATATACTCAGGACGCCATCTTATGCTATTGACACCGTAGAGGGCTATTTCCATGAGTCACAGTGGTACTCTGATTTCTATGCTAGTGATGATTGGGATAAAGGCAGACCTGGGGTAGAGACAAACTTTGGCGAAAGGTATCTTAACATAGTAAGACACTCAAAACAGTACTTACAAAATACTTTGATTAATGGTCTTTCAACCTTTTGGGGCGATACCGACTATAAGGAACTGAATGATGTCTTTGGTGATATTTTGAGGATAATTGAGAACGGAGACACGCTAAAGGTCTATCAGAGGAAGAAGCCAAGCTCTATCTTGATTGGTAGGACTGAGTATGTGGATATGGAGGGAAATCCTAATATAGTTCAGACCAGCGAAAGAGTACTTGGTGCAATAAGATATTCAACTACAAACTACGGTACAGAGTTCCCTGAGAGTATAACAAAGAATAACAGGTACGTCTACGGCTTTGACATCTATAACGGCGTCATGTGGAGAGATTCGGCTAATGGAATTTTCCCTATAAGTGGTAAGTACGAGTCAGCAGACGGTGGTAACTACAAGATGGAGACTTACTTCAAACAGAAGGCTAAGGACTTACTTGTATCGGGCATTAACGGTGTAGATGTAGAAACTGTTTGGGACGAGAGGCATAAGAACCTATATGTTATCTTTAAAGACTTAGTCACAGAGGCTAACGATGAGGCTATCATGTTCCATGAGCCATCTAACAGGTGGATATGCTTCACTAACATGGATCAGACACCCGAAGAGGGTTGGACTCAGATGATTCAGTTAGAATGGTCTATACTGCAAGGGTTTACAAGTGGTTATACTGTAGATTTTAATGAGGATACTTATTTCTATGAGTTTGGCATCACAGCACCACCCGATGTAAGGAGAATTGAGGAGGAGCAAGAATTAGGAGTTGCTGTACTTGAACCCACCATAGTTATAGACTGTGATGTATCAGCAGATTTACTTACCATTAGTACAACGCCTATGCCATGGGATGCTATACTTACTCCTTACATAAGTGCATCTCCTCCTAATATGGCATTTACGGCAGCAGAGAGTGGCTTGGCAAGCAAACAAGATGTCACTGTCTTATGTAGTCCTTCTACTTGTACTATCAGTGCAGTACCCTTGGATGCTGGTGTACCTTGGCTGACTATACTTGATGTTAGTGGTAACTCATTATCAGTAGGTAGTGTTATAACAAGCGGTCAGGTACTTCGGGTTTATCCTACTAATATTAGTTTAGGCGGTGCTCTATCGGGTAGTTTAACTTTTACCAATACCTATAGTAATTCTGACTCTGTTTCAATAACAAGGGCAGCAGCACTTTCTAGTCCTACGGTTAGGGTTCTCGCAAATGGTTCTGCATCTAATGTATTGACAGATGTAATGGGTAGTGGTATATGCTCACCTGGCGCAACAACCGTTGATGTTATCTTTACTTGTGATAATACAGAGCTATCGGGTGCATCAGCATATATGGTGTATGCTTCTGCAATTATAAAGGACAGTCAGTATGGTTCTACTGTTGGAACAGGATCGGGATATGGAGCAGCAACAGATATTGCAGGGGGAACTATAACTATTGATAATTTAAGTGCAGCAGTACTGAGTGGTTATTGGGTTTATGTATATCTCATTAGCTATGGTTCAGGTTCGGGAGTTGCTGATTTAACTGTCAGTGCAGACCTTAATACTCTGTCTATAGCACCTAACGCCCTTACACCACTACAACCTACTGTCTTTATAACAGTTGTTAGTCCTAGTGCGCCAGCACTTCAGTGGGCAGCAGCAGATACGACCACACAGAACTTCTCTATAGATACGGGAGATGCTGTTCAGACAAGGGTATCTTATGCACCAACTTGGATAACAATACTTGATAGTGGAGGCAATGACTTAAAAGGAGGTCATTACATTATAGATGAAGAGGTTTGTACAATGAACCCAACCAATGCTAACTTAGGCGGGCAACTAGACGATACCGTTACCTTTGTTAATGAGATGGGTGATACCAATACCATTACAGTAAGACATCTCGCAGCAGGGGCGGGGGTAGTGCCTATAACTCTTTCAATTAGCGATACCGCAGGGGATGGGATTACAGATGACACTACCGATTTAGCCTTTAAAACGGGCGTAAGTAGACAAGCTACCTTAACAGACGCTACGGCACTCATAGATTTAAGGGCTACTTTTGACAGCCCTCTATACGGAGAAGGTGGCTATTATCGGGTTTATTGGTATGCTACAAAAGATAGTATCTTTGCAGGACGAGGAGACTTCCCATATTGGGATGAATTAGAAGTGAATGTACAACTAGTGTTAGATGCAGTAGCAAGTACGTCAGATACGATAGTAATTTATTTTGCAGGTAATTATATTTAATAACAGATAAGATGGCAAGCAGGATTCCAAAGGAAGTTAAGTTAGAGATTGTAACAAGATGGCTTCCAGCAACAGAACCAACATGGAAAGTTGCATTATTTTTAAGCACAAGCAACTGTAATACTGACGGTGTGTTACTCTATTCGGCATGTACTAATGAGGTAGCATCAGGTGGAGGTTATACTACCGCAGGAGAAACACTGACAGGTAGGGCAGTAGCGTACATAGAAACCACCAATGCTAGAATAGATGCTGATGACACACCATGGACTTCAGCTACATTCACCGCTAGGTATGCAGTTGTATACGAAACAGCAACAAGCAAGATAAGGGCGGTGTATGACTTTCTTGCAGATAAGTCGGTGACGGGTGGAACTTTCACTATACAGTGGAACGCATCGGGATTATGTAAAATAAGTTAATGGCTTACGATAGAATATCTGGTATTTATCAAATTAAATCGGTGATTTACCCCGAAAGAATCTATATTGGTAGTGCTGTTGATTTTCGTAAGCGGTGGAGAGAACATAAATTGGACTTAAGAAAGGGGCAGCATAAGAATCCCATATTACAAAACCATGTGAATAAGTATGGGATTGGCGACCTTATTTTCTCTATTACGGAGGAGTGTTCTCGTGAGTCCCTTTTAGACAGAGAGCGTTATTATATAAAACTACTTGATCCCTTTTTTAATATATTAAAAGATGATATTACCCGCCCCACCGATCTTTCTGGGGAAAAGAATCCTTTTTATGGGAAACATCATACAGATGAAACAAAGGCTATATTAAGAGAACTTAAAACAGGGACACGTCATACTGAGGAAACAAAAAGAAAGTTTAGCGAAGATAGAAAAGGTCATAGACCTTATGGAATGTCCATCGAAGGGAGAAAAAGTGTTGGTGAAAAAAATAAAGTTCATATGAATGAGTTTTATCAGACCGAAGCGGGGATAGATTATAAGAAACGACTCCCAGATATAGCGAGAGAGATTAGAAAGATGGACACAGAGGAGACCAAGCAAAAAAGGGCAGATTCCATAAAAAAAACTTATAAAAAAAAGGCTATTGGTAAGTTAATATCTGTTTTATTAGAAATTAAGGGGGTCGTAGTATGATTAAAGATAACGCATTAAGGTCTAGTACGTTTTACATGGATGCAGATGACGTATGCCATGTTCTTATTGATAACGAGACAGGGGATGCGTTAACGGTACAGCTATGGAATGAAACCATCAACCAAGTAGAGGCAGGGATACCAGACCCGCCAATAGCACTAGAATCTCTGTTTGTAGATGAAACGAGCTTTGTTGCCTATTGGAGAGAATTATCTACTGACCTGACAAGTCTTTTTTACCTTGATGTTTCTACCGACCCTAACTTTGGGTCTTTCGTCACGGGTTATAACCAAAAGGAAGTTTCTTATTTCCCGCTAGTGGAAGAACTAACTATTCATACTACTTATTATTGGAGAGTAAGGGCTAGTGGTAGAAACGAAGTGGGTTATTCAGACTATTCTAATGTAATGAGCGTCTATACAGACACACCCACGCCTCTTCCTGCTGAGGTAACAATAGGTACACAGACTTGGAAAACAACCAACGTAGATGATTACATTAATAAGTTTGAGGATTATTTCTTGCCGTCAAAAGATGAGGTTACAGAGCTAGGTACTTACTTTGGAGCACCTTACAGCATGGGAGACCCTATTTATATTTGGAGCTCATCCGAGAGTGCGGCAACTAAGGCTTGGGCGTTGAATCTTGATGACGCTGTTTGGTATGAACTCGATAAGTCAAATACTTCACCATATATATTCCCATGTAGGTCTTATATTTCATCTGATGTTCTTAACATAGGTGACACAGGGGAGGCGAATGGCATTATATTTTATGTTATAGATAATGGTGATACCACTTATACTTATTATGAGTTATTTAACTCTGCTTATGAGCAGACTGATACTAAGCCTGATACAGGAGCATGGAGTAATATTAGTCTTGTAATAGGTACTACGGGGACTGCTATTGGAGATGGTGCGGCAAATACAACAGCAATAATAGGGCAGGTAGGTCACACAGTAAGTGCAGCCTATTACTGTGATCATTATATAACATCAGACGAAAAAGCACCTAACGCAGGCACGAGAGAGGCAGATAGAGTTAAGTATGGTGCTTTATATTCCTTTGCACAGATAGCAGATGTTGAAACGGCTAATCCAGGTTATCATGTACCGACAGATGCAGAATGGACTACGCTTACCGATTACCTTGGTGGTCTTACTGCTGCTGGTGGAGCGTTGAAAGAAGATGGTTACGGCTATTGGATATACCCTAACACAGGAGCAACTAATAGCAGTGGGTTCTACGCAAGAGGTGGGGGTGCTTATATAGTAACAGGCGGTATAGGGAGATATAATGTGGGTTATTGGCTTACGGCAACAGAATCAAGCGGGACTACATATTACTCAAGAAGGATGCAGTATAGTGATGGCGTAGTGAATAGGTTCTCTACTGCGACTAAGGCTACTGATTATATGTCTATAAGACTAATTAAAGACTAATGGCAAGGCAAATAGACTTAACGGCACTTAACCCAGGAGCACACTACATTGTGATAGGCTTTGATTCGGGAGAGTCAGGCACATTCAATTTACAGGTGTGGATAACTCGCTATGGGAAGAGAATGGTGGACGTATGCCAAGCCATGTCGTTGAACTTCATATCCTTCATGGGTGGCGACCTATGGATTCATAATGACGATGACGTAGACAGATGTAACTTATTTGAGGAGAAGAGAGACTGTATCGTTGGCGTTGTAACCAATGAGCAGCCAATGACCATAAAGTTACTTGACAGTGTTGATATACACTCTAATGATAGGTGGGAGATAACGAGTATAACTATACCGGCGACACTGAACCACCCAAATGGAATGAGTAGTAAGTTACCTCTTGAGCAGTTTAAGAAGCGTGCTGGCGTATGGCAGGCTCACTTTCTTAGAAACATGAAGAGTACAAACGACACAGCAAGGACGATAGATGCTATTAGAGGTGAAGAACTCAAAGGAGCTGTTGCTTTACTCACTTTAAAGAATACGAGCAACGATCAGGTAAGTCTGTTTAAGGTCAGTGTTTATGAGACCTCAGCGAGGGTATAGAATAAAATGGTAACTTTGTAACAATATAATAACGACAAATGAGTGCATTATTAGCAGGGGCATTACTTAGCGGAGGTTCAGCACTCTTGCAGGGCATATTCGGTGCAGCGCAAGCAGCTAAAGGTAATAAAGGCTTTAACAGAGCCATGGCTAACCGTCCTACATACGAGATACCCGATGAGTATAAGAATATTCTTGCTCAGTATCAGCAAGCACAGGCAGGTAATATGCCAGGATATGAGCAGACGCTATCACAGATAGGACAGGCAGGGGCTAGGGCTAGGGGTTCTGCCGAGAGAGGTGCTATAAGCTCTGCTTCTTACGGTGCTCAGGTAGGTAATCTCTATCAGAAAGAACTAGACGCTATACAGAACCTTGGTGTTAAACAAGAAGAGTACAAGACTTCAATGCTTGACAGGGTAGCACAGGCACGGGGACAGTTAGGACAGCAGAAAGAACAGCAGTTCAATCTAAATCAGTTTGTTCCTTGGCAGACAGAGGCTAATAGGTACGGAGAGATGAAGAAACAAGGTACTGAGAACTTATTTGGTGCTATACAGGGCGGAGTGAAAAATTTTAGTGACCTCCTCGGGACAAAATTTTATCAGGAAGCACTGACGAAACTACAAAAGACTTAATAGATGGCAGATATCCTTTATACAGGTCGTGGTTTAGCGGCAAAGCTACCTGAAACAGGCAATACCATGCAAGGTCTTGTTAACTTTGTAGCTAGGGCTGAGGAAACGAAATTCAATGTGTTTCAGAAGAACAAGGATGCCTTCATGAAGATGACGGATGTAGACCCTGTAATGTTCTTAACAACAGCAAACCAAGAAGCACAAGCAAAGCTATTAGACGACTTTAATAAAGAAGCAGCACAGATTTATAAGAACTCTGGTGGGTTTCCCTCTATGGAAGAGATGCAACAGATACAGGCTAAGAAGAACTACCTTGTGTCTGAGCAACAGAAGATGCAAGCTGACATGGAACAGGTCTTACTTGAGAAGGAAGTCATAGAGAAAGATAACGGAGTCAACTATGACCCACAAGAGTGGTATCAAAAGAAATATCAACCCTATATAGAGACAGGTAAATGGGATAAGACACCCATGGTTAAAAGAGCCAAGCCTATTGAGTCTGTTTTTAGAGGTAAAGTCACTGGTGCGGGAGCTTATGAAGAACCTGACCCCGATAATCCCTCTAGATTACGTCAAACAAGCGCAAGCAAGAAAGATGTCGCCGTGAGAATAGCAGACACCATCTTTGCAGATGAGTCCGTTAAAAGGCATGCTTTAGAGGAATGGAGGACATTGCCCGATTCAGAGAAAGAGCAGTATCTTAATGATGCCAATGGTGATGGCATGATTTCCGATGAAGAAAGGCAGCAAGGTGATGTACTTGTTAAAAGTCTTGACAACCCTATAATCAAATCTTACGTAGATAAGCATTGGGCAAATCTTGTTGATGTTAGGTTTACTAATAAGCAGAGACCCGCAAGTACGGGATCAGGTAAACCTACTATTTCTGATATAATAGGAGAGAAACGTGACATTGATCCTATGTATGGGAATATAAGTAGACCTAACATCTATTCCCTTGGTGGAGACATGGCTATTACTGATATTCCTACTGCGGGTGCGAAGTTACTTGACGATACTGGTTCTTACGACTATAATCTGAGAGGAAATCCCGCAAAGGCATTTCTTAAAGACTACGATGCAGATAGAAATACTGTTATAGTTCAAGTTCCTTCAAAAGACCCTGTTTCGGGAATAGACACAAAACAGCTAGTAGAAGTCCCCGTAAAGAATATATTAAGTAAAGTAAAGGATATTAAGGTGGTGGTTAATGGTGTTACTACAACTATAGGTGCTTTGGTAGGAACGACAACAGCGACTAAGCCATCTTTCTTAGAATGGAAGAAGATTTCAGGTAATGAGAATAAGACCTTCAAAGACTATACAGATGCCAGATAAGATATCCGAATTATACCAAGTCATTCCACAAGGAGCGTTCAAGGACGAGAATGAGTTCCGTAGTTATGTTACAGATGAAAATAAGCTAAAGGAGTTCTATTCTTTATTGCCACAGGGTTCATTTAAGGATGAGGGTGAATTTGTCGGATACTTTGGCGAAGGCTTAAAAAAAAAACAATTTTCTGTACAAGATTCTCTCTCTCCTGCGTCTGGCAAAGAGGAAATGTCATTCTTGGACGCATCAGGAAAGCCCTTAACTCCACAACAACCATTACCATCGGCTGAGAAGCCTAAAGAAAGCGGGTTTGTTCGGTTTCATAAAGATTTAGCAAGATCATTAGGTTCTGCGTCCCTAAGAGCTTTAGGCGGGATTACGGGAATACCACAGTTTGCCAATAGAACCGTTTCTTCCTTCACCACAAGACCAATTATCAAGGCTATGGGGGGAACTGATGAGGATGCACGTCTCTATGCTGATGCGGTAATGGCAGCAACTCCATTAGGACAGGCGTCAGTAGGTGGTGAGCAAACCCAACAAAGGTTAAATAAAGAGGCTCAAAAGATTGAGGCTAAGATAAAGCCTATTGAGGGTAATATAGTTAAAAATATCCAAGAGGGAGATTATGGGCAAGCAGGTGAACAGCTCGCAAGAGGGGTTGTTCAGTCATTACCGTATCTAGCTATGACATTCGCCACATCAGGATATGGAACACCCGCCGTACTTGGGACTATAGGAGCTACGGCAGCTTCTCAGCAGTATAGTGAGTTAGATGATAAAGTTCCCGAAGGAAAGAAAATAGTTAATTCATGGCTCTATGGGGGATTTGAGGCAGCAGGTGAGTTATTTACGGCTAGTTTAGCTGATGGTATAAAACTCGCATTTAAAAGCGGATTAAGTGACGTAGCTAAGGATAATCTTATTAAGGGGGCTTCCAAAACCATTTCTAAGGCATTTTTAGGAGAGGGAGCATCAGAGGCAGCCACACAGATAGGTCAGAACCTTACTGATATAGTAACAGGGACAGCACCGGAACGAAAGTTATTTGATAATGTTATTGATGCTGCTCTTATTGGGGGAGTATCGGGCGGTGGACTTGGGACACTTCAGATAGGTGCTTCACTTACGGGAAGAGCAATGGCGTCCGATAAAGAGGTTAAGCAAGTACAAGATAACGTCAATCAGCAAAAAGTCTTAATAGACCAAATAGACCAAACAGATAGTGACCCTGTAAAGAACGCACTCAAAAGAAGTATAAAAGACTTAAGGGTGCAGGCTGATGAGGTTATGGATACTAACTATGAGTTAGCCACTAAACTCTCTCCTGAAAAACAAGCACAAGTAGCAGAACTTTACTCGGTTTGGAATGAATTACAGTCAAAAATTGACAATAAAGAAGTCATAGAGCAAGAAATTCCCGCTTTAGAAAATACCATTAAGGGAATTAAGGATCAAATTCAGGGCATCAAGGATGATTTGGTTACTCAGTTAGAAGAAGAAGCTAGGGCAAAGGAAAGCGGAGAACCCGTAAAAAAAGAAACAACCGCAGAACCTAAGGAGGTGGTGGCAGAACCAACAGTAGAACAAACCGAAACTCCTATTGAGAAACCACAAAAAGCACCCTATATTGAAATTAATTCAGAAAATATTAGCGAAATTGAAAATAATGAATTAACTTCGCTTCGTGAACAGGGTGCAACAGAAGAAGAAATAGCATCCGTACAAGAGAATGTAAACTTAATAAAAGAATATCTAGATGAGCTACAAAGACCTGATAGAGAAGAAGGCGCAGGAGGCGAGGGAGTACTTCGCACAGAAGGACAAGAAAACATTGGAGGCATTACCGAAGCAGAAACAGGAGGAGATGTTAGCGCATATCCAACAGTTTTGGCAGGAAGAAGAGAGCTCAACAGAGCAGCCAAGTTAACCCCTGAAGAACAAGTTACACAAAGGCTTGCTCCTACAGGAGAGAAATCTAATCTCTCTGACAAAAACTTTGACTTAGTGCGCACACCGGAGTTCAAGGCTCGGTTTGGTGATTGGCAGAAAGGCGAAGGTAGTCTAGTCCTTGATAGAAATGGAGAGCCGATGGTGGTCTATCATGGTGCACCTCAGATTTACCCCGAAGGTGTAGACCCACAAAAGACAGCATCAAAGAAATCTTACTTTACAGGGAATAAAGAGGCAGCTAGAGTTTATGCTCGGTTTAGAAATAAACAACCTGTTATCTATGAAGGTTTCCTTGTAGTGAATGAGTCTGACCTAGAACAAGGTAATCAGATTGATAAGCTACCCGGATTTGAAGATACCCACCAAGAATATCTTACGACAAGAAAAGAGCAGTTCATCCCTACAAAGATAACTAAGGTGGGAAAAGTAAAGAAGGAAAAGAAGGAAGAAACCGCCCAAAGCGAAGATTCTACAGTACCATTAGTAACTGATAAGAAAGTAGAAGACTTTAGCGGGGAACAGCCAAGCATCCTTAATCAAGAAACTGATTTACTTGGGAGTCCAAAAGAAGAATGGATGGAGGATTTCTATGATAAGACAGCAAAGAATATCCTAGGGGAATTTAATGGGGATTATGCAAGGGCTCGTGAAAATGCAAAGATGAGAGAGGCTTCTTATGCGCTTACCAATAATCAAGGTGTTGCTGATGTTATAAATAAAAGAATAGCTGATAAGAAAATACAAGTTGAAAAGGCACTTAAAGATGGTAAGTTTCAGAAAGCCATAGCCGATGGCCGCATGACCGCCAATGATGCCAAGACTATTATTGAAAGTGCGGGACTTGAAGTGCCAAGTGATATTATTGAGACACAGCCCCAAGAGTCTGTTCAAAAACCAACAGAGGTCACAGAAGAGGAACAAGTACCTATTATTGAACAAACGGAGTCAAAAGAAGCAATTTCAGCCCCGATAACCGAAGACCAAGGTAAAATACCACCGCCACCACAAAAGCCCGTTAAAGAGGCTGAAAATGCGCCAGAAGAGAAAACTCGCACAAGAGAGATCGGCGCAAAGGTTGTAGAGAGTGCAAATGTCAAGCAAGAGGTTAAAGATGCCTTGTTAGAGAATGGCATAGACTACGTTCCGAGGGGACAGAAATATACGCTATCAGAACTACAGGAGATAGTTGATATGTTCTCTACCAATGAAGATGGTCTTGATAAGTTAGCACAGACGGTCTATGATGTTAAAAACGATATTAAGGGTGATACGAGGATAACTCTTAATGTCTATATAGCCGATAAGTATTCTAAGTTACTTGATGAGGCTACCGACCCCAAGACAAGAGAAAAATATCGGAATAAACTAGCAGATGCCTTTATTTTTGGACAGGAGTTTGCTACGGAAGCAGGGCAAACAGTAGAGGCACTAAAGAGGTGGAGAGAACTTCTTAGTAGAGACCCCGAATCAATTATTGCCATAAGGAAACGTCAGCAGTCTAAATATAATGAGTTTGCCTTAGCGGGTATGGAAGCAGATATTAAATCCGCTAAAGAGATACTTGACTCTATTGTTAATACCGATGAGTTTAAGCAGATAATAGAATCAGAGGTAAACAAAGAGATAGATAAGATAGCTAATAAGAAGTATGGTGAGGTAGATAAGAAGAAGATTAATGATTTCTTTGACGGGCTTCTTGTTAAGAACGATAAGGCTTTTGATGCTACGGTAGGTATTCCTATTGCTGTTTATAACGGAGCTGTACTTGTTATTAAGAAAGCAGTATTGGCTGGCGTAGATGTAACTAACGCTATAAAGCAAGCAGTAGATTACATAGACGAGTGGTATAAGAAGAACTATGCCGAGGGTAAGATACCTTCTCCTGAGTGGAATAAGGACGACTACATGGCTCAAATGGACAAACAACTTAAGCCACTGAGCAAGAAAGTCAAGAAAGTTAAGCATAAAGTTACTAAAGCGGTAGAGGATAGTTTAGTTGATAAGATTTACGCTAAGATGTCTACTGCGACTAAACCACAACTTAGACGCCTCGTAAGGGAATATATAGCCACACTAGATACTGAAGGAGCAATAAGTGAGCAGAGATTTAAAGATTTATTTGCTAAAGCTATAGGTCTTGACGTATTAACGGCAGAGGATGAACAGAAGATAAGAGAAACAGCCTTGTCGCTAAAGAACTCTACCAAGGTTGCGGAAAAACTCGTTGCGAAATTTAAAGAACTCGTTGCAGAGACAGACAATGCTAAGATTAAGCAATTAGAAGAAGAAGTTAAGGTACTTAAGAAAGAGGCTAACAAAGCTAAGTTTGAGGCACTAAAGGCTGCAAGGAAACTTGACGGACTGATGACGGATAAGGCTACGTTAGGCAGTACGCTTCATACCTTAATACAGGGTAACTTACTTACAGTGCAGTCCATGGTGAGTAACGTAGTTGGTAACGCTGTATTCTTGCCGGTAAGAAATCCTTCTTATATGGTTGCTAGTGGACTTGATTTTATAGTTTCTAAGTTATCTTCAGCATACACTCCACTACTCCAAGACCCATGGGTTAAAGCTAATCCGAGAGTACGAAGGTTAATTGAAAGTCTACCAACACCAAGTAGAGAGTATGACTATTTTGCTTCAGTGAGAGGATATTGGTATGGTATGCCTAAGGGATTAGAGGAAGGTATAAGGCAGATATGGGCGGGTACGTTACCTGAAGATCAGTATCAGCAGTATATTGGACAGGGACTTAATCCATGGAAGGCAGCGTTAAGGCTAAGAGACCAATTAACGGGCAAAGAACAGATAGCTTTTGATACTGCTATGGCTAACTTCCTTGAAGCATTTCCTACTACCTATATGGCGGAGGGTTTCTTTAGGACACTTAACCTTGGTGATAAGCCATTCAGAAGGGCAGCAGAGAGGTCTAGGCTTGAAGAACTTGCATCCCTAAAAGGTTTAAAAGGCAATCAAAGAGCATCTTTTATAAATAATCCCGACCCCGATTCAGTAGAGGAGGCACGTAAAGCAGGGGATGTAGCGGTATATCAGCAAGACACTGTTATTTCTGAGATGTTTTCTTGGCTTAATAAGAGGATAAACAGAGTTGCTGCACAGAAGGCTACAAAGAGAACGTCAGTCATTGTTTCTACCGTTGGGGCATTACTTAAGGCAACACAAGCACCCTACGTTAAAACGCCTGTAAACCTTATTGGAGAGGCAGTGGATTACTCTATACCATCTCTATCTCTTTTCAGGGCTTTATATTACGCCAAGGAAGGCAATAAGAGAAAGTCTTACGAATATTTTGGCAAGGCAGCAGTAGGTTACATGCTTATGAACATAGCTTTTTTCCTTATAAAAGAAGGATTACTCAGCCCTCCAACAGATGACGATGAGAAGATAAGACAAGCACAGTATGACGCCAAACCTGGATATAGCCTAAACCTTGACGCACTTTGGAGAAGGATTGATCCGTTTGATAACGCCAAAGGTAACTCTGAGTGGAAGGATAAAGATCAGGTTATGAATATTCAGAGGTTGGGTGTGTTTTCTATGATACTTATGGGTATGTCTAAAGCCTATGCCGAACTACCTCCTGATGAGATGCAAAAAGAAATAACCTTTCAACAAAAGGGGGAGTATGGACTTAGGATGATACCAACAGTAGTGGGTGCTTCATTAGAACAGTCTTTCTTATCAGGAACAGCATCGGGTATCAAGGCTTTCACAGAAGGTGGCCCTGCATTTGACAGATGGGCTATAAGCACCTCTAAAGCACTCTCGGCAGTAATCTATCCCAATACACTTGCACAGATAAGTCAGGTATTCTTTGACGATAACTACATACGTGAGGTTAAGGATATGTATAGCCGTGATGAGAAGTTTAAGAAACAGATCATCAATACCTTTAAGGATAGAACATTCATGGGTAAGGACTTACCCGCTAAGATTACTCTTTGGGGCGAGAAGGTTAATAGAGTACCCGAAGGAGAGTCGTGGGCACACGTAATGTTTGATGTAACAAGGTCGGTAGAGTACCAAAAGAGTTCCTTTGGCGTGAGAATGTTCGAGTGGTGGGAGAGATATCGTTTCATTGACGAAACAGAAGCTAAGAAGATATTACCATCTATTCCGAGTGCTACTAATACAGTGGGATGGGACGATAGAAATATGACATCTAAAGAGGTTGAAGAGTTTCAGATAGCGGTAGGTCAGAGAAGAAAATCATACGTGGAGAACATAATGAACTCAGCCGAGTGGCAAGATATGTCTGATGAGGATAAGATAGTTGAACTTGAAAGAATTTATCGCACTCAGGCGTCTAAGGTAAAAGCCGGTATGTTCATGCTAGACGTTATTAAGGCAGACAATAAAGTGTTTAAGTTCCTTGACGAGAATGACCTTATACCAATACCAACAAAGACTGTTACTATAAAACACCAAAGAGATAAGACAAAGCTCGACCCTGAGCAGACAGCAGAATACTATTCTAATGTTCAGAGACATTTTGTAGAGAGAATAAATAACTCAGGATTAGCCGAGAGAGAACTAACCGATGACGAAAAGAGCAAGGAAAGGTTGATTAAGCAGGTTAATGGTCATTGGGACAGAGCAAAAGAAATAGCAAGCAGGGATTGGATTACTTCTAAAATCAGGACAACTAAATAAGAGTTATCTTTGTAAACATAAACGCAAATAGCAATAAGCAATGGCACAATTAACATTTACAATCGCAGACGGTCAGATAACCGTAGGCAGCGCAGGTAGAACATACGACTACGCATCAACAGATTACAGGGCAAAGGCATGGAGGAATGGATCACGCAATGGCGTAAAGATTTATCCTACCTTTAACGGGGATGAGAACTCCCCAAGGTGGAGTACAGACAACTACACAGAGTGGGCATTAAACATTGACGGGGTGGCTTATTCTGCCGCAAGTGTTGATGATTTTGTAGAAGCCTTCAATGCTGCAACAGGCACTAATGTAGGCTACAACACTCAGTACTGTCAGCACATACTCTCAGACCATCTTCCTCTTGATACAAGTGTAGCAACAGCGATAACAGATATAGCTAAGGCGGGGTATGTAACCATAACCGCTAATGCAGATAACACAGGGGTAGTTTACGTTGGTGACTTGAACGTGGACAACGACAGTTATAACCTCGCAGCAGCGTCAAGTGTATTCATGGAACTTGATGACCTGTCAAAGATTTACTGTTATGCTTCTGAGGCATCTCAGTCGGTAGATATTTTAGGTGGATGGAAGTACTAAACTCTTAACCATTAACACGCATGGCAGAGTTTACACAAGACTATAAAGACCTTATTAACGAAAGGTTTGACGGGTTAGCGAAACTAATGAACGCTAGACTTGAAAATATTGAGGATAAGATTGAGCGTACATTAGAACAAGCAACAAAGACCAATAGCAGGGTTAATCACTTAGAAGATGACGTTATAGAGTTAGAGAAGAAGGTTGATGAAGCTATCATAGAAGCACATCATGTCATAGATACGAGATCAACTAACTGTCCAAACCTACCAAGGATAGAATCAATGGAAAAAGAGGTTAGAACTATTGGAGATTGGAAGACAGCAGAGATAGCCATAGAGGAAAAGGAAAAACACAGGATAGATACGTTCTTTAAGAAGTATGGAGCATTAGTAGCAACGGTTCTTATGCTGGCAACTCTTTTCTTTGGTGGGCGCAACATGAGAAAGATAAACACCGATATGTCCACTATAAAATCAGAGATGATGCTTCAAAACGAGATGATGTTAGATGGTGGGGGTGCCGACTATATAAAGAATAGAACTCGTGGCGCAAAACTTGATACATTAAACATAGATTCTGTAAAAGATGGGAACAATTAAAGACCTTTGGGAAAAGTTTAAGAGACTCACTAAGAGCCTTATTTTCATTTGGAGTTTTCCCGCCATAGCACTAACACTATTACTTATCTTCCCTAGTAGGTTCTTAGTGTTCTTGTTTCTTGGGATATGGACATTAGCACTAATCTTTAACACGGATGAGGACTGATGATTTTCCATATCCTGAATGTGAGAACTGCTGGACTTTAGCGGACTGCAAGCACGCAGAGAAGGGTATCGGTCTTGAATCAGAGTTACCGCCCGACAACTGTCCTAAGCCTATGGTTATCATGAGAAGGACTATGCACAAGAGAAAGTTAGATAGAAATAAAAGATATTCATAATGTTATACCGACCGCAGTTTTTCCACTTGACGGAACTCGTCTGTAAAGAAGTGTACGAGAAGTATGGTGATATGGCTTACCTGTTCTTAGATGAGAAAATTGTCATCACAATAGATCAGATAAGGCGTATGCTGAATAAGCCTATTACTATTAATAACTGGTACGAAGGTGGTCAGTTTAGCCAAAGAGGATTAAGGTGTAATACCTGTTCCCTCGTAAAGGAAAAGACATTAAAGAATCAGTTATACCTTTCTGCCCATGTGTTAGGACTAGCGGTAGACTTTAATGTTCAGGGAATGACTGATGGTGAGGTGGCGATATGGATAGCTTACAATAAGGACAAGCTACCTTATAACATGAGAATAGAAAGAGACACGGTGGGATGGACTCATCTTGACTGCTTCAATAACGGCAATAAATTAACTTTTTTCAATCCCTAATTATGTTATCATTAGAAAACTTAAAGAAACCATCAGACAGAAAGTGGAAGGCAGTAGCAGACTTCTTTCTTTACTCGCTTCCCCTCTATCTTGGTGTGATATTAGCCCTACCTTTAGCAGACAATACCAAGGTATGGATAAACTTTGGTATAAGCATGGCTATTGTAACACTGAAAAGTTTGTCAAAGTTCACAACTGAAGAAGCAAAACAAGATGGCAATAACGGTTAAAACACGTACAATAGTCATAGGAATCATTTTAAGCCTATTTCTGACATTCTTTGGTGGATGGTACTATGGATACATCCGAGAGAAGAAAGCCTCTCAAATCGCACAGGAAAGCCTTAAAACAGAGATTCAGAAGCTATCAGTCCAAATCAACGATACAGAGTATCAACTGACCAAGACCGAACAAGAACTTATCACCGAAAGACAGTTACGCAAGCAAGATATCATTGACAAGGAAACTCTCAGAGCGATAAATGTTAAGCACGTCACAGAAATATCTAAGTTGAAGTTCAGAATAGATACTTTGCTTGAAGATGTCAACCACAATGGCAATATAATCATAGTAAGAGATACTGTTGTAACTCAGTTGTCGCAAAAAGCGATCCTACTGCCATTCAGCTTTGCAAAGAAAGATAAATGGCTTGACCTTAAGGGGATGTTTGATGACAACGGTAAGCTAGGCGTGGACTTAAAAATGGACATGGAAGTTGATGTCATTACCGGAACAGCTAAGTCAGGCGAGAGAACTGTGAATATATTGACAGACAATACCTATATCGGCGTTATTGGCGTGAGATCGTATAAGACAGATGTAGAGAAGCCCAAACGATGGGGTATTGGGCCTAGTCTGGGATATGCCGTTTGTCGGAACGGATTGTCGCCATTTGTCGGAGTCAGTGTTTCATATTCGCTGATACAATTCTAAAATAGATTAAAAGCGATAGGGGCTGATTTTCGCCCCTTTTTGCATACATTACCTCTTTGGAGGCTTCCTTTTTCCGCATCCCATGGCTTTAAGTATTTAGTTATTTAATATACTCACTATCACTCCCCACTGAGTTAATCATTAAATGCACATCAAAGGATAGCACCGGAACAGATGCGTTACCTCCTGTGTTGTAAGGACAAGCACCCGCAAACTCTGTACTAGCATTTGTCGTATCCCTATATATTCTGAATTGAACTATATCTGATAGTGTTGTCCCTACGGGGACTGCTATTGCTGCTGCGTCAGATATCTGATGTATAGTTCCCGATGTATATGGGAATATTAGGTCTGTACACTTTAGCTTAGTCCATGCCGTAGTCTTGGCACTACCGTTCTTCTGCCATCTATATTCTAGAAGTAGATTAGGTGTATAGTTCTTAGCTTGAAACCAGTGTATGTGAGGGTATATTGACGCTGTTAAGTCTCTGTCGTGGTTTAACTGAACATTCTTATAAAGGAAGTCTGCAAGTGCGGGGTTTACATTATAAGTAGCGTTATAAACAAGGTCTACTGTAGACTCTGCAAGGTTTATAGATACACCTGCTCCGTTAGACTGTAAGCCGAGTGCGTCCCCTAATTCATCACGCCATGGTCTTGCGTCTCCCGCCATAGTCTGATGACCATTGCTGTTTATATCTGTATAATTAACGCTAGTACCAAATCTCCCACCCGTGGCAGTTATTGAATGAGTGCCAAGGTCTACATTCTGTAATGCACCCGTGTAAGGGACGTAGCCTATTCCACTGTCATCCCCTGAAAAGACTAACTCAAGAACTGTAGATATTAGTCCATTACCTGATTCTAATGCTACTCCTACTTTAAGATAAGGGTTATCTGCTGATTTAGCTATCTTACAAGTACCAAGACTTACGTTGTCATTGCTCTTTGCCCCTCGTAATATATCATCCTTCAAGGTGTTGCCCTGAACTAAGACTTTAGCGGTGTCTCCTATGGTAGCTATCTTGCACTTTTGGCGGTATGGAACGGCTTCGGTCACACAGCCTATAGCACGGCTTGAATTAGGGATAGTGTACTCAAACGCATTGGGATTGGAACTTGATATCGAAACCAAAGCCCCGACACGGCTCACAGATTTGGTATTATTGATGAGTGTTATCATTGGTACAAAGATAAGGCTTTTTGGCGACAGCGCATAGCTCCCCCTAAAGCCTAACTTGATTGCTGATTAGTTTATTCTGTTGTCTGTGTTATAGTTTATTGTGTTACTGATCGGTGGTCTTAGGCGGGTCACTCGCTCACTCCTCTCTCTGGGTTGGTAGATTGCCCCCCAAACCCCCCACAGAGATTATTCTGTAGGAGCTACCAACCCGTCGCTTCGTCGTTTCGCTTCATTATTCCCGTCGTGTCATTCTGCGGTTACACGCCCCCACTACCAATCTCACCGAGCCTATAGACTAATACTTTTCATACGTGATTCTAAATTCCGTAACCTCAGTTATGATGACTTATGCTTGCTGAGGACAATAAGCCCCATCTAAAAAGGGTGAGTCCCTAAGAAGAAGGGCTCAGAGTTAATGTTACGCAGAGGTAAGTATTAACACCTTCTCCTTTACGGGACTCGTGTTTTTTAAATCTTTGCTTTCTTGGTAACATAACTCTGAGTTAAATCACCACAAAGATAAGCATTATTTTTAATATGTATTTTTACTCACTATTGGGGCGAACATAAAGGACATCTTCTTTCATATAGTACGTCCCTTTTGGGTGCGTATGCCTAACAACATAGGCAGCGATACTTATAGCAATTAAAGCAATCACAACACAGGTACGGGTGAGTTTCTTCTTACATATAGCACAGGCAAAGTAGTAAAACATAAGTGTTACGCCCGCTAAAGATAGAGCCACTAAAGCCCATCTTAGAATAATATGATATAGAAGAGATAAGTCGTTCATCTATTTATCAAGTGTAACTTAACTGAAACTCTATCATACCCTTCATGGAAATAAGGTAGATCAATAGAGTGAGAGCATAGGTGTTCATATCTAAACTCAAGTCTTTTGACGGCATAGGCTACTCCAATCTTGTACTCTGACTGCAAAGGCTGATACTCCACGAAAGAATAAGGCTTAATGTACGTTTTTAAGTCCGTGTAAAGCACTACTCCTTTATAGTTAGCTGATACTTCTAAGGTAGAGAACATAGTATTCTTAAAGTGAGCTATAGCCGTTGGTGCGTTGTACTGATAGATACTGACATATCTATCCTCGTAGCCCGCCTCAATAGATGAGTTGAGGTAAACCTGGCAGTAAATATTCTGTGATATTAGTACTGTGAGTACGACTATTGCGATATTTTTAATGGTTTTCATAAGTCAAATGTAAAACACATATTTGACATTTCCAAATTTATTTCAAGAAATATTGTATGTGATGCCATAATGTCTGCATATTTCTTTAGCATCCACGCCAAAGTTAGCACTTATAAGATTAACTATTCTTTCATTAAGAAGGTTAAAGGCATGTAGGTCGTCCATAAAGCTAACTATTTTCTCTTCTTCTGTCATTTTGGTGTTCCTTTCTCTTGTATGCGTTTCCAAACATCTGATATTCTTACCTCAAATTCATGAGAGACACTCTTAAAGCCTGTTAAGTTCTTTCCGTGGTACTGATAATCCTCATAATCTAGACTTAGCTTTAGAAGCTCTAAATAGAGTCTGTAATCAACTTTCCCTTCTGTCTTGAACTGTGCCTTCCAAAGTCTTTCTAGTAGCGTAGAAACGTCTTGTACCTGCTGAGAAGTGTAAAGCAAGGTAATATTCCCATCAAGCACCCAATTACGAAGGTTATCCACGGTAATGTCATCCTCCACGCTAAAGACATTATCCTTCTTAAAAAAGTAAAGGCTATCTACTGAGTGTGGTGCTGCTAGTCTTATATAATACCGTTTAACATTAGGATCATAAAGAGTATAGTAAAGAAAGCGTATAGGCTCTAGGTTTTCCTTTAGCAGTTTTGTCACTCTACCTTTTAGCGTGTAGAAAGCAAGTACTGAGAAGCACTTTACGGGGATGTAGCCTTCTTCCTTCGCATCGGAAAGGTCATTGAAGTAGCGAAAGTCATTGCTGTCCTTGTGGATCATGGCTTCAGCAGTACTTGTTCGACATATTCCTTATACGATAAGAATTTAAAGTCTGCGCTGTTCTTGAAACCTTCTGTGACAAGCATCTTACCCTCGGGCTTATGGTAGTCATAAAGGAACGCTGTCTGCATGTGATTCTCAAACTTCTTCCAGTCAAGGTCTGTCAAGTCCCACTTATAAAGGGTGTAACTCGGATTCGCTCTCCAATTTGACGGTGCGTAGTTATATACGTCATCCACCTTTATGTCGGGGAAGTTCTGCTCTACTGCTAACTTGGCTGCCTGTAACTGCACTTTGTTCGACAGAAAGAATCCTTTAGATTCTTTATCAAAGAAATTACCCTTAAAGTCAATAAGTAGCACCTTATCCACCTTTTGTTCCGTGGTAACATCCTTATATCTCGGTCTTCCCACGTTTGCCCCTCTTTGATAAGTGCCATCTTGTATTTGTGTTTTAGTTTTTACCGTTACTGTCATTTTAGCCAATAGGTCAATAGTCATCGCTATGTACTCCCCGCTAGAGAAATCACGATAGACCAACTGAGCTTCTATTAGTAAAGGTCTTAAGTTATAATCTTCCTGGAACTTTAAGAAGGCAAGTACGTCCTTAGATGGCATGTTGTGACTACCGCCATACTCGGTTACTATCTTCTGCATAGCATCTAACTTAGCCTGTTCAATGCCTTTCTTAAACATAATATCTCCATGCACTGCATGTTCGAGAGTTCCGTACTCAGATGATATGTTAAGTAGGTGACGCCAGTTAGGGTTATCCTCTTTCCACTTCATTAGACGTCTTGTTTCTTCGTTAGGCAGTACTTTATCAATGATAGTGGTGATACCGGCAGCAACAACTACTTCATTTTCGGGCTTAAAGAAGTAAAAGCGGTTTCCGAGTTTGTCGTCGAAGCGTGAGACAATATACTTAGGCTTTAGTGTGCTATCACTGTACTCCGCCCATTGGTTTACCACAAAGGAACTGCCTTGAATTATCTCTTTAATAGATTTTGTCTTCTTCTTCATATTACTTGAAATTAAGGTTCGCAAATTCTCCGTGTATTTTAAACGCAACTGCGTCTGCGGCTCTCGCAGCTTCCTCCTCTGTCTCAAAATAACCAAGCCAAATCTGTTTCCCGTCTATCCCTCTTATTTTTGCACATACTTTCCCATTATCATAAGTCACATACCTATAACCGGAAGCCCCCGTAGGCTTTGAGTTAGCTGAATTTTGTTTGCGTGTACAATTTCTTAAATTAGATTTTTGGTTATTAAGCCCATTATGATCAATGTGGTCAACGACCATATTATTCGGGGTATTCATAATTAACCTGTGCATCCATACAGCACTCCATACTCCATTCGGACAAATATTTCTAACTACATAAAACCCTCCCCCTGCGTCTAATCGTGCAAACCACTTCCATTGCATCAAAAAATCATAATCTTCATCATCAACCAATGCAAACTGCCCTCTGTTAAGTTTAATTTTCTTCATTATGTCGTTTTAAAATCATTGATATTCGTCTACGTGGACAAACCCAGTACTGTTTACCATTATCCCACAGTCCTGTCTGAGATAATCTTTCAAGGTAAAATAAAGCAGTCTTCTTGTCAAACAAAACCTCATCACCAATCCTTAAATCTTCGATATGGCTGTATTCAGTTCTAATATACGCTTTAGGGGCGTCGCCTATGAAAGTGATAATTCCCCTTGACTTATCTATTTGAGTGTCAGAAAACGCATCTAAATGGCTTTGTTTGGCAAAATATACGGGTTCACACAGGACAAAGCCGTTCAACATACCCGTTACTGTCTTTTTAGTCGGAGGAACTGCCCATTTATTGACATAGACTTCACGCTTGTAGCAATAACAGTCAGCGTAGGGTACTGATTTATATAATTCACCTTCGCAAATCAACTGAACTGAATTTTTCGCCTCCAGCAATGAAAACCAAACCATATCATCTTCAACTAAATCTATGGTCGTTTCCCAATCTATACTCTTTGGGTCTTCGGGGTTGAAGTAAAGACCATGAGGCACTTTTGCCACGTAACCTATATTCTCTGCTAGGTTCGCTGAGTGGCTGTCATCGCCCTCCGCAAAAACCTCATCCTCCCGAAAGCCGATTACGACTCCCGCATTGGTACGCAACCCCTCAGCCCTGCGAGTGATTTTAATCAGCACATGGTTAAGAGGTATCTCTGCCCTCTCAAGTTCTTCTCTGGTTATTTCAATCTGTGGTCTTGTTGGCATCTTTTTCTATATTAGTATAACATTCTACCACATCGGTATAATTTCCACCCATTCTGTCTGATACAAAAATAAGGTTTATGTGATCGCATCTATAACAGTATTGTACAATAGTCCATGGTTCACTAGGGAGAATGACATTATTCTTAGTATCATCGCAATATGCGCAATGTTTACTACGCCTGCCAAAGTCCATATCTACTGCCTTGTCTAATTTAAAATTACCCTTAATTTCAAGCCAGTGTATCCTTTTACTTTCAAGGAATTTTCGTATTGTCATCTTCTTTCTTTATTTCTCTATAAAACAATTCACAATCATCTGTAAAAGCAAAGTTATGAGTAAGACCTTCTTCAAAGGTTACTGTAATCCTTTTATTTCTTAGGGTGATCTTTTGTGGGGTCAATAACTGACCATCTATCCACCCTTCTGAGCCTATGGTGTACTGCATGTACCTCGGTACGCCTTCTTCTGTCTGACTTTTGTCAAATTTTATGCGGTAGAGCTCTTTCATAACTCAGAGAACCAAATAAAAAGTCTTTCAAAAGTATCATCGCCTTCATCCCATGGATTAGCTATTGCGTAAAGCAACTGATATCCTGTATAAATCACCGCAGGTATTATCCATATAGGGAATAAACATACCACGATAAGAACAATTAGTGTTTTTAAGTGCTTGTTCATAATGATTTAAGTATTAGTTTTTCCTCCTCCGAAAGTATATCATAAAACAACTTAGCATCTACTTCTTGTCTTTTTTTGAATACATTGAAGCTATTTAAGTTCTCTCTTGTCTTAACATCTACTATTATGTCTGAAATTATGGCTTTAGTGGGCGCATGCTTAACGATCTCCTGCTGTGCCATAGCATCCATACCCCAACCTTTTGCTACTCTCCAAAGCGTCCATCCTGCCTCGTCAAGTATTCTCTTACTGACTGTTTTGCCTATACCGAGTAGAGCCTTACCTTGTAGTCTGACCATCTTACCCTTATCCCTGCCTTGCCCTGAGTAGAAATAAGCACTCTCTGTACCTATAAGGTCTATGCCTTTCTCTACTTGTTCAAGTGTTTTAAGGTAGTACTGTGTAGAGATTACATCGTCACTGCCCAATATCATAACAGCATCAGCACATATAACTTCTCTCATGTAGTACATTGCGTGATTCCACTTCATACTCACTGGTTCATTAGGTCGTGTGACATGAGCAACACTCATTGAAAGGCAGAGGTTCTTGTCTTCTTCTCCCGACACAACACAGGCGGGGACAAAGATTTGGGTCTCCCTACGGATGCGCTGTATCTGTGCGAGCCAAAGACTAAGTATCTTTCGCCTTCCGTGGTTAATGGTTATGATGCCGAGGGACTTCATGATATCATTTCTGCAAGTTCAAATAACTCACGACACTCGTTAGCAAAATATTCTTTATTTATTCGACTCTTTAATTCGCTAAGAGGATAACCCACAAACTTTACTCTCTCACACGGCCCAAAACAAGAGCAATGTCCCATATCATGCAGGTCATATAAGCTATCTCGCCTCATTAATAATTGACCACTCCCCTCGTAGGGCGCAGTAGAGTACCAATACCATATCTCATCAAGGTCTAAATCCTTTAGGCCATTGAGGTCATACTCGTCAAGAGTAGATAGCTCTCCGTATGCTTGATAGCCGTAAGGAAGTTTATTTAAGTAATGTATTTCCATAGCTTTAAGTTTTGATTACACTGACAAATGTAAAACAGATAAATGAGAAATCCAAATTTATTTTAAGAAATCTTTTATAATATCGTCATGGAGTTTATACGATTTGGTCATTCCCCATATTGTTTCTTTAGGACTTAGGTAGCCTACTATGCCCGCTCTATGCCCTGCAACCATAAGTTTGACTCCTTGCCGATGACAGGCACGGCTGAATAAGACGTCAGCCATATTCGGATGAGGAAAATCTTGCATTGATAATTTGACCATTGATGTATCGAAGCAGAGAACCCCCGTTCCTGCGATGTCTATGACATGATCCCCGACCACAGAATTTAAGCATCTGTAGTTCTCTTTGAAGTATTTGAAGCCTCTCGGAGGTCGGTCATACCTTTTACCGTGCAGTGACACCGGACAGTTGTATTGAGCAACCTTCTCCCGCAAGAGCGAAAAGAACTCATCAGTATAAACTAGATCGTCATCACAAATGAAGACTAATCCTTCGACTTCATTGATAAACTCAAACTTATGAGCGTCTCCCTTACTATTGTCACACATCTTGAAAGTCACATTTGGAATGTCAAGTTCAGGAACAACAGCGTAGTTATTTAAAGCCACATAGATATGGTCTACATGAGGGGATATTGACTGCAATACAACAGGCAATAGGTTTCTTCTGTTTCCAAGGCTTGCTAAGTGTGCTGTTATCATCGGTGCATCATACTACTATAATGTTCATCCTGAATAGTTATCAATGATTCCTTGACCTGGTAGAAGTGGAAGCCTTGTCTATTTAGCTTTCTGCTTATGTATGCACCCACTCCGCTACTGCCTCTTATCTGACCATTAACCCTGTGTAGTGGTGGTATAACGCCCACCATAGCAAAGAACTTATCCTCGCAAAGAAAGCACATGTCCACCCATCCTGTCTGCCATACATTACCCTTATCAACGGGTAACATCCTTGTCCAACAAGACTGTCCTAGCCTATCCATATAGAGGTTTAAGCATATCTTTTGCCGGTCTTCAATGCCTTCCAATATCTCTATTGCCTTTGCAATTTGCGAATCGCAAACAAGGAAGTCATCAGGTATCATAAAGTAATAATTAGCCTGTGGTCTATGCCTCCAAAGCATATTCACAAGTTTCCAATAGCCCAACTTACCAAGGTGTTGCTTAGGGTTGATATTAAGAGCCCCACTAATGCTATAATTATTCCCATCATGTGCTACTATAACTTCTCCTAGTCCCTGTAAAGAATTAACAAGTCTTTGACAGGACTCTTGTCGGTTATAGGTCGTTATGAGGAAAGCTATGTCCATATCTTAAGTGCGTCTTTATTATAATCATCTACATCTAGAGACACCTGCTCCCTTAGTGCCATATATCTTTCCTTTGGTATCTTGGGGCAAAAGTAATTATGTGGACTTTGGTGGGAAAACAACGACATATCATAAGTATCATTGATTAGTCCCATAGCCTTTACCTCATCAAAAAGATCAGTTCCTTTATATGGAGTGAAAAAACTGAGTGTTATTCTAAATGGTTTCAGTGATTTAACAAAGGCTATTGATTCAAGTATAGAATCTTCTGTGTCATAGGGAAACCCTATAATCATATATGCCTTCCATTGTACTTTATGTTTATTAAGTATTTCAGATGCTCTCATAAAATCACGGGTAGTCTCTCCCTTTTGAATAGCCTTAAGTGTTTCATTATCCCCGCTTTCTATACCCAAACTCATTTGTCCACACCCAGAGTTTTTCATCATCTGTACCATCTCGTCTGTGATAGAATCTGCACGTGTATCACACCTCCATAAGGCAGGGATATAATATTTAGAGCAGAACTCTACAAGACGCTTCTTATTTGCCGTAAATGTTTCATCCCAAAATGTAAAGTAATCAGACCCGAAGGAAAAATGAACGTGTTTCATCTCTTCGAGTATTCTGTCTATTGACTTATAGGTAACTTTTCTATTCCACATAATCTTAGATGCACAAAAGGAACATCTAAAAGGGCATCCCCTTGTAGATAGAACATGTGCATAGCCATTAGGCGAATAAGTATCTAACAACAAGTCATAGTTTGGAAATGGGGTTTCGTCAAGATTCTTTAATCTCCCCCCATGGGATTCATATTCACCTCGAAAGACATCTACCCCATCGGGATAGACACTAGGTTCATTAGAAGGATGGTTCCCCCCCACTATCACAGGAATATTCCGACTCTTTGATATGTCAATAATTTTTAATGCAGATTGAAATTTTACATTAAGCACATTAATCCCAATTCTATCGGGGTATATATCATCAATAACATTAACTAATTCTTGCCAAATATGGTGTTGTGGGTTATGGAGTGCATCACGGTAGATGTCATAATGGTTGGCTCTCTCAGAATATCCCGCATAATGTACATTTTGCCCCACCTCCATATTCTTAATATAAACATCATCTCCGTCTGATGACATCTGTGACCCCACCGCTAAGAGAGATAAGGGGACATAATCTTGCTCCAATCCTAAAAAACGATAAAACGGGGGGTTAATAAGAAGTGTTTTCATTCTAACATCCTAAAACAAGCCTTATGACGGTATCTGATACATTATCTTTTTTATAATCAGGCAATACTTCCCATCTCATAAATAAGTTCTTAATATTATGATAAGACCTTAGTATAGTTGGTGTATCTGTACCCGCAAGAATAAGAGAACCATTCTCTGTCAATTCTTGTCTCTCCGTGGTATTTCTAAGCACTATGCACGGCACTCCGAATAAAGAACACTCCTCTGGTACTGTACCTGAATCAGTAAAGACAAGACTTGCATATTTCTCAAGTTTAACAAAATCAAAGAATCCGAGTGGTTCAATAATCTGAATATTGGGGTGTAGTTCTATCCCGTTAGCATTAAGTCTGTCTTTTGACCTTGGATGAAGCGGATAGATTATCTTATTATTTTCAGCTATGTAGTTAATCGCTTTAAATATACTCTCAGTCCTCGTAGGGTTATCAACATTATCGGCACGGTGAAGCGTCAGTAATATGTAATCTTTATGGTGAAGCGTCAATTTACCGAGAATAGAGCTATTATCAATACTTAAGGAGTAATAATCAAGCACCTCTTTAATCGGATTACCTATCTTAAATGTTTTGTTCTTTGAATACCCTTCTCTTATCAGATTGTCATAAGAGTTATCTGTGTATGGTAGGTTGTAATAAGAGTGTGAATCAATAATCCTTCTATTGGTTTCTTCTGGAACATCTAAATCATAACACCTATTACCCGCCTCAAGGTGAATAACCTTAATCTTACGTTTGGTTGCAAGAATTGATAGAAGTCCTGAATTGGTATCGCCAAGGGTAACTATCTTCTCTGGCATGAACTCATTAAGTATCTTCTCTAACTCGGCGAAACCATTACTAAGGAAAGCACCCAAAGATTGCTGTTGACTAAAAATATAGTCAGCCTTTCTTATTTTGAGTTCTGAAAAGAACAAGTCACTAAGGCGTGTATCGAAGTTCTGATTAGTAAAAAGTAGCTTATGGTCACAGACGTTATCTAGCTTTCTGATTATAATAGAAAGTCTAATAAGTTCTGGGCGTGTGCCGACAATAGTTAAAACCCTCATAAGCCTAAGTCTTGTTTGATAATGTCTAAACCCAAGAGCATAGCCTTAGTTTCTTCAAGAGTAAGTCTCTTTGTGTTATGAGACGTGTACTCTACCTCTTGTTCGTTATTTCCTTCAACAAAGTACTTGGCGTAGTTTAGGTCTCTTGTGTCTGAAAAAATCCTGTAGTAAATGCCTATATCAGCCGAGTTTGCCATTTCTTCCGCATTTAAGAGCGTTTCAAAGAGTTTCTCCCCGTGTCTAGTACCTATCACCCGAATTGGGTTAGATACGCCATAAACGCTTAAAATAGCCTCTGCGAGGGTTTGTATTGTACAGGCAGGTGCTTTATGTACAAAGGTATCTCCATTACCACCATTCTCATAAGCATAAACAACAAGGTCAACAGCCTCTTCAAGTGTCATCATAAACCTCGTCATGTCGGGATTGGTTATGGTCAGCGGTCTACCCTCTTTTATCTGTTTAATAAAAAGTGGAATAACAGAACCCCTTGACGCCATCACATTGCCATACCTAGTTGCACAGAAAGATATTCCTTCGGGAAGGTTTCTAGACTTAGCTAGCATAACCCTCTCTGCAAGTGCCTTTGTCATACCCATAGCTGATGATGGATAACACGCCTTATCCGTTGAAAGGACTATTACTTTGTTGACACTGTTTTTAATTGCAGAGTCAAGCACATTCTCAGTGCCTATAATATTAGTCTTAACCGCCTCGATAGGGAAGAACTCACAGGATGGTACTTGCTTTAGTGCGGCAGCATGAAAGACAAAATCAACACCTTTCATAGCTTCATCAACACTACGGAGACTTCTTACATCACCTATGTAGTATTTTATCTTTGGGTTATTATACTGCCACCTGATATCTTCTTGTTTCTTCTCGTCCCTGCTAAAGATGCGAATCTCTTTAAGGTCAGAGTTTAAAAATCTATCGAGTACGGCATTGCCAAATGAACCCGTACCCCCTGTAATGAGCAATACTCTATCTTTGAACATTCCTTTTGAATAAGTTAACAAACCAACCTAATATTGGGGTTGCCCCCATGGGTCTTACACCCATATTATAATGTCTACATTCCTCGCATGGGGTAAGTAGTGTCATTCCAGATGTATCAACCTCTGTGCAGTCAAGCATCTCTCCCACATGAGGACATGTGTTGCAGTTCTCCGAGTTCATAAGCCCACAATAGGCTTCGCAATAAGTAGAGTACGGACATTTCATAGCTTATAGTTTTTTTGTTCAACAATCTGATCATATATTGACGGTATATCAAATAATAGTGGGTATTTAGACGAAAGAGTTCTGTCACAAAAGATAGCATCTTTTTCTACAATCCGATTCCCTAGTTTATAAACATCATTAATAATACTCACAAGCTGTGCCTTACTTACGGAGTCGGGCGAAAAGACGTGTCTCGTACCATGAAAGAAGAAATACTCGCTGATTATCTTCTCACATATCTTAGCAAACTGTAAACATGTAATGCCATTCCAAAAATGGTTAGTATAGCCTGTTATTGTGGTATTTTCGTGCGACCTAACCCACTCAAGCAGATCGCTACAGTTATTGGTAGTCTCTCCAATAATAGAAGTTCTTATCACGGTACAGTTCTGTGGTTCACCAAGAGACTTACTAAGTCCATAGATAGAAACCTCATTCTTAACGCTATCCTCATTATAATTACCGTCCTTCCCCGTGTAAACACAATCAGTTGTTATATGAATCATGTTTGCGCCTACTTCTTCACAGTAATCGGCAAGTATCCTTGGAAACAAAGAATTAGCAATAAGAAAATCACTGTCAGGACATACTCTCTTATTAGTAATACCAATGCAGTTTATGACAACATCTCCCTGTTTAATATTAAGCCAATCAAGTTGGTTATGCAAGCCCTGTGTATCGAGGACATTAAGTTGTTTCCTTGTTACCGGCTCAGACCTTTTTAAGTAAGAGTGGACATATCTGCCCAACATCCCTTTAGCTCCTAAAACAAATGTTCTATTTCTCATTTCCTGTTTTATATTCTGATTGACCAATGCCTATGTTTACTGCGTACTCATCGTCTATTAAAACTGCTGTGCGATAACCTAATCTATGGTAGGCTTCTCCTATTGCATACTCCTTATGCCAAATAGTAGGTTTACTCCACGAACCCGTATATCTTATATCCGAGTAAGGCGCTACCTTTTTATAGTCTGAGAGGCGTTTTAAGCCACAAGCAGTAGCGAACCCATGCCAACCATTATCGTAGCCTTCAAAGCCCTTAAATATGTTTTCTGAGGCAAGCCTAAAAGGAACGCCATAAGCAACAAACACATCCTTGTCCATTGGGTGATTATTATAGTCTTTAAGCCACACTTCCTCTATCTCTGCACGTTGCCTCATAATAGCCAAAGACTTCTCAATAAATTCACCCCTTGTAACCATCCAATCATCTTCACAATGAAAAAAATATTCTGTTTTAATATGAGCATAACCGAGGTCAATACTTTTCATCAGCCCGACATTCTCTTTATTTAAAACAAGGGTAAAGTCGGGATAAGACTCCTTAAGTTGAAGGTGGATATCCTCGTCTGCCGAGTCATTTACAATGATTATTTCAGATATTGGATAGTTATTATGATCAATAAAGGCATCTATTGTACGCCTTAATAATCCTATCCTTCTGCAAGAAAAAAATATAGCTGTTACTGGTTCCATATTTATTAATAAATTAAGTCTCTATTGTATGGTATTTCATACATTACTTACTGATTTCGTATTTAATGTATCAAATATCAGTCTATTTTTATTAGTAACGTCTGTTTTTCTGCCACTCATAGGCTGATTTCAATATCTCGTCCAGTCCTCTCTTGGGCGTCCATCCAAGTAAAGACTTTGCCTTAGTTGAGTTAGAAACAATCTCTGACGGGTCTCCCTTGCGTGGGGGGGCTATTGTATAAATAATCTTCTTGCCTGTCATCTGTTCTACTGCATGTATGATTTCAAACACACTATATCCCTGCTCATGTCCTAAGTTGTAGATTTGATTCTTGACATCTTCATTGTGCATCTTAGCCATGGCAAGAAGGTGTGCATCTGCAATATCAAGTACATGGAAGTAGTCTCTAATTCCCGTCCCATCCCTTGTTGGAAATTTATCTCCATAAACTACAAGTGGTTTGTCGTTGTAGATAGCCTTCCTTACAACCTGGGGGATAAGATGCGTTTCTTCCCTTCTCGCCTCGCCATGTCTTTCTGATGCTCCTGCCACGCAGAGATAACGGAATATAATATAGTTAAGGTCATAAGCCACGCTAAGGTCTCTCAGTATTTGCTCTACCATTAACTTAGAAGTTCCATAGGGGCAAATAGGTATCTGCGGATGGTTCTCATCCATGGGATTGTATTGTGGCTCTCCAAACACTGCTGCCGTAGAAGTAAATATTATATTCTTAACCTTATGCTTAACCATGTGGTGTAAGAGGGTAAGCGTCTGTGCCGTATTATTGTGGTAATAAAGACATGGATTAACAACAGAATTAGATACATGAGCAGATGCCGCCAAATGAATGACAAAATCTATCTTATACTCTCCGAATACCCAATTCAAAACATTAGGATTAGCAAAGTTCTCTTTAAAAAACAAAGCCCTATTATCTACCGCCTCTTTATTACCAGTACTGAGATCATCAAGCACAATAACGGAGAAACCGCTTTGGATTAAAACCTCTGTGACTACTGAACCTATGTAGCCTCCACCACCTGTGATTAAGACTTTTTTCTTCATAACTTATTAAAGCATAAAATTGTGTTAGAAAACCAAGGTAGTGTACTATGTGACCTGAGTAACGTAGATGTTTTCGCATCATAAGTAAACCCACGCTTCTCTACCTCTGATATAACATAATCGTTATTCTGGCAGTTTACATGACCTGTTCCTCCCTGACCAACAATAGCCCAACTCATACATATATGTCTTGATGCTGACTTGCAAATATTGTCAATAAATACCTGCTCGTATTCTTTTGGGATGTGTTCTCCCACCTCAAGGCATAAGATAAGTTCAAAAAGACCAACATCAGTAGGTATAGAGAAGTCTCTTACGCTACATTGACCATTAGTTATCTGAGATGTAAGGGGATTCCCGTCAAAACCAACACAAAAGATACCATGATCGAGAAAAAACTTAGTATAACTGCCATCACCGCATCCTATATCAACTATTGAATTAACATCATAGGCTTGCATTATAGCGTAATTTAGGCTTTTATCCCACATGTGGGTTTTAATTTCGTCTTCTGAAGTCCAGTAACCGTGGTCGTGTATCATCGAATATTTTATTTAAGTTATTATAGTTCATCATACAAAGGTAGACTTCTTATGTATTCCGAATTATTTATTAAGCAAGATGGACGTTCTTTCATATAATTAGCCGGATTAAGGTCGTTATAAAGGTAGATAACCTCTTCGATAAACTTGGTATGTTTTGCACCTGCCATCTCAAGCATAGGATACATAAATGATTGGTCAGTAGCCCCAACAAGATAATTTCCTACTGTATCACGTAAATCCTTATCTTCAATCTTATCCCACAACCACTTTTTCCATGTCTTAAGGTGGCTTGTTCTCCATGCCCCACTTCTGCGATAAGTCCTGTGGTCAGGGATTGGGGTGCAATAATTATGATAAGTATGGCTCATTGGCTCATACTGCCCGTAGGTTATCCAAATATTGCCATTATAAGCCTCGTTTAAGCGATTTAAGGCATTATTGTGTGCGAGGGCATCATCTCCATCTAAATGGACAATAATATCTTCTGCGTGGTCAGAATAGCGTTTGATTGCCATAACGGTATTTGGCATAGAATCGCCCACCCTTTCCTCATTACGATGGATGATAATATGGCTTTTGTATTTCCATAAGATATCCGAAGTACCATCGGTAGAACAATCATCCACAACCACAATGTCAAAGTTATCATAGTCCTGGTTGATGGCTGAGTTAACACACCTTTCTATATACTTTTCAGCATTATGAACAGTAATGAGGATTATAAAGTGGTTATCTGACATAGAAATGATTGTTTGGTGCTTTAACTCTATGCGGTTCTTCTAAAACCAACCTGTCAAGCAGTACTTTATTGATGTCGTTTGTGTACTGCACTAACTCATGATGCTGATGTATGCAAAAGGGCGTATCTAGCAGAAGCATGTTGACGCCTAAGTTAGCCACCCTGTCAATAAAGTCACAGTCATCATAGCCTATGCCAAGGGTAAACCTCTCATCATAGCCAGATATTACCTCAAGGTCTTCTCTATTGATTGCTGCACAGAAAGGAATTAGTATTCTATTGGTAGAATGACATCTCCACCACCCATTCTGAAAAGCATACATCTTGGTTGCATTAAAGATAGTGGTCTCGTCCCATTGAACTACCGAGAAATACTCGGTAAGTTCGGGCATAGCAGCTAGTGTGGCAAAACTAAAGTACGTTTTGGGTTGCATATTATCCCTGACAAAACCAAGAATATCTCCTGCGTGTAAGCAGTCTGAACTGTTAAGCAAAACGATATCGCCCCTTACCTGATTAAACCCTACATTATAGGCTGTTGCAGGGGAACGCCAAGGGGAGTACTTTTCCCTTGATACAAATATTCTGATGTTTAACTTCTGAAACATATCAATGGTATCATCAATATCTCCAGTGCCACCGTCATCAACTATGATTACCTCAAGTGGTATATCCCCGCTAAAGTAGTCAATAGACCTAAGTGTATTAATAAGAAGTTGCCTTCTGTTGTAGTAAGGGATAACTATTGATATCATAAATTCTTGTTTCTCATTATAAGTGTTGGGGGTAAAATCATACAGTGTGCTTCAAGTGTGAAATCTTCCATGTATTGAGCAAAAAAACTTTCCTCTCCCACGCTGAATATGTTTTCACATACTCCCTTATTAAAATAGTCATAGTCGTGGAGAACAATCACCTTGGCGTAGCTTTTCACAGCGTCAATGATAGCTATTCTAGCATCCCATGGTTCCTGGTCTACAAATACCAAGTCTATATTCCCCTCGTAAGAAATCCTTACATACTGCGCCCAATTATCTAATTTAGTAAAAGAATAGCGAGGATGTGAATAGTCACGCATCATTTGGTCTGCCCAATCTTGACTTGTTTCGTATGCCCATACAAAAAGATTCGGATTGTCAATAAGAAACCCTCTAAAGACCGAGGCACTACCATCTCCTGCACCAAACTCAAGACATAGCCTAGGTTCTGAGTAGTCTAGCTTGCGTAGCTCTGCTATAAGATACTGTTGATGTGTGTAAAAGGCGTTCATTCCATTCATGCAGTTAGTATTTTGTTTTTCCAATATTCAAAATCAAGTTGTGTCGTATCCATGGGATTTAGATAAATATATAAAAACATGTTTGTGAGCTTCCATTCATCTACTTCATTCCATCTATGAACAGAAAGAATCGGTAGGTTATTATAAAAAGAAAGGTTTATACAGTCGTTTACAATTGGTGTTACGCCCAAGTATAACGCCTCCCATATCCTATGAGTGTCTATGCCATTACCTTCAGGACAAATGACAAACTTATGTGTATATAAGTCTTCGTAATACTCTGCCATCCTTGTAAAGTTTTTATTCCTTTTTTCACAGGTAGCCCATGGCTCTTTCTCAAACAACTCATAGATACCACACCTCTTAGCAGTGTTAGTAGCTACATTATGATTCACATAAAGTAAATTCTTATATACCCGTGGCTTCTTTAACTGCTCAAGTATCATAGCATCCTTATCACCATACTTATTCCAATGCTTATTCTGTAAGCCAATAGGAATAGATTGCACTCGTGGGTGAATAATGTTTACATTCTGACTAAACCACATGCTAACACAATCAGGCGGTGCAAAGTCCACGTTCATATCGCAGTTGTGCGTAACCACCTTAACTGTCTTATCAAAGCCCTGTAAGAGTTCAAAGAGGTCATGCACATAGAAAGTGTGAGTATAGATTACATCACCGTCCTTAACCTTACTTAAGTCGAGTGTATTCCTTAAATGAGTATAGTCATCATCCCTTCCGCTGTTAGGTGCAAATGTAAAGTCTGCTATCTCAATAAACCGTTCTCCTCTTATAAAATCTATCATCGTCTGCGCCTCCCCCTTCTTGATTCTCTTATTGCTCTTTGTCTTATAACAGTATCCATCCTGCTCTTTGGCGGAACAACGGGTGCATACTTATTATTGAAAAGAGTTTGATTCAGTGTGTGTAGCGGTCTATAGGCTGCCGGTGATTCAAACTCAAAGTGCGTGTGCTTTTGATGAAACACATAAAGACTGTCAATTATCCTTACATTCATACCAATGCGATTGATGGTTCTTATAAAGTCATCGTCATCGAAGGCTACACCCTTAGCATATCTCTCATCAAAACCACCAACCCTAGCAAGGTCTTCTTTTGTAATGGCAGAACAGAAGTGATAAGCCTTTGGTCGGATTGTAGAATGATTATACCATCCACTGCCTACCCTCTCCGCAGAATGCGTACCTATTGACGGTATAACACCCTGTTGAAAGGACGCTGTTTCTTCATTAGTTAAAGCATAGCACCCGAAAGAAAGGTATGTATTGGGTTTTATGTTATCCTTAACATAGCTTAGGATGTCTCCTGTGTGGTAGCACTCTGGGTTTTGAATAAGGATTACATCTCCGGTAGCTTCTTTAAAGCCCTTGTTAAAGGGAATACAGGGATTAGTCCACCACTTATCCTTCTTTTCTATTCTTATGATCTTAGCATCGGGGCAGACTACGGGTACATCACTACCGTCATCAACAATAATAACCTCGTAGTTAGTGAAGTCAGACCGCCTAATGCTCTCCATGGTCTTATCTAATAAGTTCTGCCTATTATAATAAGCCATAACAATACTTATCTTCATGTTTTGCTGGTTAATCACTGGTAGTGTAGATATCTTAAGAATATCCCCTATTATGCTCTTTGGCACATTCCTTAGCCCTCCGTCCGTGTCCTTGATAAATGTTTTCCATGGTTTATGTCCTCCGTACCAATGTAGCCCTACCGAGTTCTCTGTGAACATAGGCACGTTATCTTTCATAAGATAGTCTATATGGTAGGCATCGTGGGCATAGAAAGCATCCATACCAATATCTGCTACGGGCGTGAGTGGCTGTATTGACTCAAGTGTGCGATAGTATTTATTGCATAGATTTGGCCCCACGCACTGATATACACCTGGTTTATACTCTGACGGTGCAAGTTCCAATAGTTTTCTGAAGTATTTATTGCTTGCACAAGCCATGTAAAACCCGCAAGAGTGACCATAAAAAGACATACACACAAAGGTTTCTACGCCCTTATTTTCTTCTTTATTTACCTTAAGTGCAGTAAGTGGCTTAAAAAAGAGTATATCCATGTCTGCCCATATACCACCCTCTGTTGATAATGCGTGATATATAACGAGATTAGATTTATGTGTCTCTGATGCGCTCTTTGGTATGCCCCATTGTTCAACATTAACTTCTCTTATCTCTAGCGGGAGCATCCTTAACATAGGCGTGTAGTCTGTGCAGTCAACTATGTAGTCATGCCCGATAGTAAAGAACGGTTCGTCTGATGCGGGATAGAACTTAGTCTTCCATAATACCACCTTCCAATCAGGGTTATACTTTATAAAAGAGGTAAGCGTGGCGTATCGCATGTACGACAGCCTATTCTCCCCCCAATAGAAGTGTGCTATCTTAGGAATGTTTAAGTGCCACATATTAGAGCGATAAGGCAATTATCAAAGCACCGATGATAGTTACTACTATGAGTGCTATCATTTCCCTGTTGTTGTCGTAAAAGTTATTATTTGCTGTCATACATCAATTTTTTTATATGATTCAACTATAATTACATTTTCTCTTAAAAAAAAATCATAATCTTTAATCGCACGTTCACATAACTCTTCGGACATGGGGTATTCAAGCGTATCATATAACCCAAAGGTATTATGAAGATGCCTCCCTATTCTGTACCACTTAGTCCAAAAAAGAAATCTTTTTGCTCTCGTCTGAGGGTAATGCCTACCGTTTCGTGTGAGAATCCTATATTCTACTTTCATAACCGTAATTTTAAGTTTCAAATATATACATTACCTTTGTAAAAAACAAGAAAAACATGGAAAATTTATCAGAAAAACACGTATTACCCACTAAAGTCTTGCTCCTGCCTAAGAAAGACGAGGAAAAGAAAACAGACTCAGGTCTCATAATTCCCGAAACAGTTAATAAAGTAACATCTCTTGGCTCTGCTGTCATAGTAGGTAGTGCGGTTAAGGAGGTATCTGTTGGTAGTTGGGTTATGTTTTCGCCTCATGCGGGAATTAAAGTTAAGCACGGAGGAGTTGAATATACCCTAATCAACAACACCGATATTCTCCTGTACTGGTAGACTGAGTTCTTTTATCGTTTGCCTTAAGTAGTCAAGCCTCGTATAGATTACTCCTGCAAGGTTAAACCTATCTTGTAGTTTCTTACTTTCGTGGGTTCCTGCTATCAACTGATCTATTTCTTCTTTTGGTAACAGAAACTCTCTTGTGTTTTGGAACTGCTTGTAGAGTTTGTTCTTCTCTAGCGAGGTTAGCTCTTTCTGTGCTTCCCTTAGTTTTCTTCTTCTCTCTTGTCTTATCATGATTTAAACTTATTACCAAGTTTCTCTTTCAAAATATCCTTAACCCGTTCTTTGTGGCGATCCTGTACCTTAAAAACCTCTACCGTATCAGTCCTCTCTACCACGAGCCTCCCAAACTCATTGAAATAAGCCATTTTTAAGCCGTGTAAGCTAATATCTTTGCTGTTTGGAGTAATATACTCAGGATATTCAAAGGTATCGGAAATCCAATCTAAAGGCTCATCGTGCTTAATAGTCCTTTCAAAGACTGTATTGCCTTTCTTTAGCGTGACATTCACATCACCCTTGTCGCCTATCGCCTCAAGAGATAAGTCATACCTATCTAACTGAGGTAGGGTTGAATATTCCTCCATAATTTCTTTGATGCGGTTCATAATATGCTCTTCCATGTTTATATTTAAAGTAAATCCCAAAGTTCGGAGAGGGGAAGTTCCTCTAAGCCCCAAGGTTGTGATTCCTTGCTTCTAACAAATATTCCCCTCTCTGCCCAAAATACCCCAACGTCTCTGAGGAAATGACTAACTGTTTCATTTGATGCGTCTGCTATTGATTTGTAGCCTAACACCCTTTTATGAAACTCATGTAAAATCTTTTTGTTATCCTGCGTAGCATCAAACCCTAGCCGGTGTAGCACGTCATTCATGATTAATGAATAGTACACACGGTATAGGATATGATCTGCTTTATTTGGACTTGAGTTCATCAATACTGGCATCTAAGACAGTTACCCACTCGGCAAAAGCCTCCATAGCATCTTTCTTCTCAAACTTACCCTGCAAGATACACTCTACTGCGAGTTTGATACACACAATTCTGCCTTCAAACTTCATCTCGTTGAAGGATTTGGCTGCCTGTACGCCTGCCGTGCTTGGTGGTCTTACTGCTCCCGCCTGTGGCTGTGGTGCGGGTGCTTCGGGGTCAGAACCAACCTTATTTACTGTGAGAATCGTACTAAACTCTCCTGGTTTAGATACTTTGGGTTTCTGTGTAGCGGTATACCCCACCTCTTCCCCTATGGCAAATATAAAGTCTCCTTTATAATTATACCACCCCTCTGTTTTGTCTTCTAATACTAAAAGACATGCGTTACCCTTTGCATCTGACTTAGGGTATTTAACTTCCTTAATTCTGCTTTTCATGTTTTCTCTTGTTTTGTTTTTGTAAATTTACTTAATTTAATTGATCCTCATTATTTCAAATTCAGTTTCATTCTCGTATGCCACCCAAAGGCTACATGGTTCTTGTATCTTATATGCTACCTTATATGGATGCTCTTCCATTGCCCTCTCATTGTAGTGTATCATGGTGTAAGACCCGCAAATGTCTATATGATCTGCAAATATTACATCTAAGTATATTCCTTTTTTATATACTTTTATGGCTAAGAGATGACCTACTGCTACTGGTTTAAAGTGTACCTTCTTAGCTTTAGCGGGTTTCTTATGCCCATTGATAACATCAAAGAGAGAGCGTGACTTCATATTATCTGATTTCCTTTAAGCATTTTGATTATTTCATAGAAGTCTGCTTTGCTCATAACGACCACTTCTCCCTTATTGGGACGCTTATGGATAACTATATTATAAAAGTTATCTTCTGGCATACTCTCAAGTACCTCGTGGTAGCTTGGTGCAGACTTCCACCTCTTTGCCTGGATATGGAATGGTTCAGTGTGAACGAAGTCCACATTAGAGTCATCCATCTCCCTAGAGGCATACCTAGATGTTTGGCACTTATCCCAACCAAGCTCAATAAGCTCAAGTCTTAATGCTCTTTCGTAGGTATGCCCCACTGCTCGTGAATTGTTTTTTTTAGTCATCCCACTCTTCTACTTCAGCCATTGCTACTTCATCCAAAACTCCCATATCATCATACAACTCATCAAATTCTGACCTTAGATCACTCATGACATCAAAGTCTCTTGACTGTCTTCTTTGCTTGGTAGCCTGTTTTGTTTTCATGGTTCATTAATTTAAAAGGTTTCAAACTTATAGAAATTCTTAATGCCTCTTTCAAAATCACTTTTGGTGATATGCTCTACGAGTTTTCTTATATTCCCGTCAAAGTTCTCATTAGGTTCTTTACTCCATGTCTTTGGATGTACTACATGGTAGTTAGTCTTGTCTTCGTCATAATAGATTACGATTGTCATAGCTTAAAGATTTAAGTAGGTTAATAGTTCTTTATATAGTCTTTTGGTTTTATCTGAGCCATAGGAGGCATCACTTAGTAAATCTCTCATTGCTGTTACATGGTAAAGAACTAAGTCATGGCTTTTGTAGCCCACCAAAGCACCTATCTGCCTCAGTGTTAAAAAGGTATTATTGAAAAGTATAAAAGCAATATATCTTTTCTTCTCCCAAATCATATCGCTTTTCTTATGCTTATCATATAAATCCTCTTTGGGTATCCCAAAATAGCTTATACAGCCGTTAAAGATATGATCAACCTTCTCAGGCTGAGTCATTACTCGTTCACTGACATCATTGCCCATAGTGTTCTTAGTTCTTCTTTAGTGAATGTATAAATCTCTCCCACGCTATCCCCGTGATGCTCTAATAGCGTGTATTCATCTTCAAAGCGCACTATCTCAAAATGCTTATCTGATTTGCCTATGCGTGCCATAGAGCTATCAAAGTCTTTATTTATTCCAAACTTCATAATAATTCAGGTGTTTCGTAAATATTACCAATAACTTCACAATAGCTCCATTCAGTAAATCCGGGGTCATCTGAAAGGTCGTCTTCTCTAACATGTCTTTCACCATTAACCATATCCCATCTATCATACCACCACTCAACCTTCCACTCATGATCTTCATAAAAAACAATATCACCCTCGTAAATCTCTTTGCCGTTCTTATCTTTAAGGCCGGTGAATTGACAGAGTATTTGAGCTGAATCATAGAAATATTCTCCCTCTCTGTAATCTACCCAATCTTTAATTATAATACCAAATGCCTGAAAACCTGTTCTGTTAATTATGGCATAATATTCTTCAGGAATAAAGCATTTTTTACTTTTATCCCAAACTCTGAATTTAATTTCTCTTTTCATGGTTTATATACTTTTAGTTTATTATCCATATCAAGAATAGGCGCATTGATTATTCCTCTCTCTACGAGGGGTGTGTCAAGCAATTTAACATCGGTAACAGGAAATTCTATCGGTATTGGACTAGCATACATGGGCGTGAGTATATCATTATAGGATACCTTGCGTATGGCAAAGAGCCTTACCTTTTCCCCTAAATCATAAACATGACTACCTTGTTCTAGTATTGCTTGTGGATTACCCATAGGTGGGTAGCCCATCCATGTTACTATTCTTTTTAACTGCTTCATATTAATCGTTTTTTAATCTTCATCATCAAATAATCCCTTTTGCGGGTTAATAGGGTGTGATTTGTTCTTCTTATCAATCTGTAGCTCGTATGCTTTCGGGAACCTATCTTTTAATCTCTTAAGAAAATCATTATACCATGTTTGTTGTTCGAGTTTATCTACTGAGCAATCGTGAATCATTAGGTGACAGTCATTGTGAACCAAGACAATGTTATCGAAATCGAGTAGTTTACCCTCTCTTCTGCCGAAAACA
>CAYUUH010000002.1:0-24661 GCA_964447855.1 uncultured Methanosarcinales archaeon
TCAAGAGAAGGATTATTGATGCCCTTCATAGTATACTTGTACAGGTCATTCTCTACTTGTTTCAGTTGCATATTAAGATAAAGTTCTAAAGCCCTTACCGAGCTGGGCATAATATGTATGCTGAAGTCTACATTCCCCCTCTCTTCAGAAAGTTTACCAAGCCAATTCTTAACTACTGTCGCTGGAAATCCTGAAGCCCTAAGGCCGTTGTAAAACTGGGCACCTATTTGTATGTGGTCTTTCTCAGTGTTTACATACTCTGGCCTGATGAGATAAGACAGTATTTCTTTTCCCTTTAGCTCCTTTGTATCTCTTGCAGTAGCTTCAAAATGAAGCATATTCTCCTTGTAAATATAACCCAATCTTTGCATCGCTTTTATTACAGAGTCTAGCTCTGAGCTAGTAAGGTCTTTGCAAAGCTTATTTATTTCACTAGGGGTCAATACTTCGCATTTCCTTATCCTGTCAGACAGCCTTCCCACTACAAAGTCAATCTCACTCAACCTTCTGACTCCGACTAATGGGTTTTTTGAAAACATCTTATATCCTGAAGGGGAATGCTGTCGCTGCTACTGTAGATGGGACAATTATCCTCCTTCCCTTAAGCCTATCAATCCCTAGGGGGAATATTGAAAGATAAAGCTGCTTTTGATAATTTGTAGCGAACTTCCCTTCAACTCCGCCATATAGCAAAGAAGACATAGCTGATTTACTGACTTTCTTGGCAGTTTCCTCATTTACTCCCTTGCTTGCAAAGTATATTGACATCTCAAACATATTGTATTTTCCCTGTTTCAAATCATCAATCTTTGTTGAAAGATACTTCTTTCTTCTTTCAAGAACCGATTCAGACATTCCTCTCTGAACTGAAGTATGGATGTCTTTCTCTACCTGCTTTAGCTCTTTAGTGAGGTATATTTCCAGAGCCCTTACTGAGCTTGGACTCAAGTAGATAGTATAATCGAAATTTGACTTGTCTGCAATTACTCTGTCAAAGAAAGCTTCCTTTGCCTGCTCGGGAAATCCAGTAGCGACTATTCCTTCTACAAACTGAGAAGCGACCTCTGTATGATCTGCAGTGGTCTTCATAATCTCTTTCTTGGTGACATACTGCCTTAGCTCATTATGCCTCTTCTCTTCATCTCCTATAACATCTTTACTATACTGGAGAATTCCTGACTCCATAATTACCTTCTTCTTTCTTAAAATTTTTAGGACTTTATGGAGCTCCTTCTCGCTTAGGTCTCTGCAGGCAGAATCTATTTCTCTCTGTAATACTGCCCCATTTAGCTTAACCATGCTTATGAGCCTTATCACTGCCCGCTCAATCTTTCTGTTTTTTTTGAAGAACATCACTTGACCTCCACTTGCGTATCCAGTCTTCAGGCATCTCATATGAATCAGAATAAACATTTACCTCAAAGTATGAGGCATACAAATTTTTAAGTTGGGCGTTGTAGAGCCGGTTAATCTTTACTCCAGTAAGGGAAATAGACTCTACTGCATGCTTAACCCTATCATTAAGCTTTTCAAGCTCCTTTTTGTAATCTTCATTTGTTTTTATCTTAATGAGTCCTTTTGTAAGCTTTTTTGTACTGTAAACTGGGATGACCAGGTAGTAAACTGTAGAAGATTTTGCTTTCTGCTCAAGGTAAGTATCTAGCCAGTGTTCGAACTCCTTGTAAAGTTTAAGCAAATCCCTGTATTCCTCCTTCTGTTTTATTGCGTATTCTACGCGGTTCTTTATTACTTTGGCCTGTTCTTTAACATCCATATTTACTCTCCTTGAAACTATCTGTACAGGATAAGTCAAAGAATCCAGCCACTTTCTGTAAATGTTATCTATTTTGGTCTTAGTTCTAGTCTTAAGTGGATCATAACTTATCGGTTCTACATTAAGCACAGCGATTAAAGTATTATCCCTTAAAAGTACAGCATCATCATTAATTTGCGCTATCCCAACCTCTTCATTAATCATCATTTTTGCTCCACATGACTGGTGTTAAGTATGTTCTTCCCCCTCCAGGAACATTTGTAAAATATGAGGAATATAATCCTAAAAGCTGATCATTATTCAGCCTCTTTAGCTCAAGTCCGCAAGGTCTAAGCTTTTCCCTGCAGTTATTTACCCTAGTTGCTAAGTCGCTCAATGCTTTCTGGTATGCCGGATCATCTTTATCCGTGGAAGGCTGTTTTGCAGTAATCCAGTCCATTATACTCTTAAAAGCTCCCTTGTCTGTGCTTATCTTGGCATGCATAGGTATAACAATGTAGAATACTCTGTTTCTCACCTTATTCTTCTCGGTAAAGTCTTGGATCCACTTCCTAAATGAATTGAACCTTGGAAGGTCTTTCTTAACATGTTCATTTCTGCTTAAGTTATTAAGCCATTCGCTCATATCAAGGTCTATTGACCTGCAGGTAATCTGCACTTCATAATCAAGGCTCCTTAGCCAGTTGCTATAAGTATTTAGTACATATTCCTGCCTGTCTTCGCTCAAGATAGTAAAATCGATAGGGTTTACTTCAAGGACTGCAAGTATCCTCTCATTTTTAAGGAATACTGTATTATCATTAATCTCTTTTACAGGAACAAAGTTGTCAATCTTAGGATCATAATATCCTACTTTTCGTAGGCTTGCCCTAAGGCTTGACTTGCTTGCAATCTTCTCATCGACCTTCCCGTAAATAAACATTAAACCGATAACTAGGATAGGTGTCGCCATCATTATCTTAATCCACATTGCAAACTCTAGCTCTGCAAATATAAAGAAGACTCCTAAGGCAGTAAGAGCTGCATAACCAAACTGCTTAAAACTCATTCCCCATAGGAATGTTTCAGAGTACTTGGTTAGGTTCTTAGGAATTTTATATGCCATTAATCATCACTCCATCTGACTGCTGAAGATTTAACAATTGCAACTGCAACAAGGACTATATGGAGTATAATTGCAGCACCTAAAGCTGAAGCCATTATTCCGATATCTATTTTTGCGTCCCCTGTAAACATTGTTCCAGCTACCTTAAATACTGGGAAAAAGAGTACCGGAACAAAGAGTTCTACACCATATAATGCCAGCAATATTGTTCCAAATGCTCTTGTAGGCTTGAAGAAGAACAGAAAAACCAATAATGACGCTAAGACTGTAAGTAGCATGATTATCATATTCCTGAGATACATCAGTATAATATAGACCCAACCAACTATAAGAAATACCGGTGCGACCTGCACTATTGAGTTAAACTTTGAATATGCTGAATCAAGACTATCCGTTCCCTGAGGTCCCCCACTTGCAGCATACTTTGTCCACGGTGATTTAGTAAGGAAACTATCAATGTTTGAGTCTACCATTGAGGCTGACTTAAAGGAAAGGTCATATGCAAGCCAGGAAACATAAGATATGGCTACAACAAAGACTAGCATATAAATGCAGGAAATCATATACCCTTTTGCTGCATTTCTTCTTTTTGGATCTGTAGGGGAGATTATATACATTAAACCTGAATAAGTAAGTGCGAATACTATCAAGGATCCTGCTATTACCCCTACTTGGTTCTTAAGACTTTTTAGTTCTCCGGGGAGGTCATCAGCATCATCTATGTCAAGATATCCTCTGCTACTTATTCCCACAGATTTCATAACAAAGTCACAAGAATCTGACAAAGTATTTGACCATATAATAAAATTTGTCTGTTGTCTGCAGGACTCGTGCTTGTCTATATCCATTATACTTCCAGAGCACTTAGACCCAAGTATATCCTCAGCAGATACTACAATAGGTGTCAGCAAGAGTATAAACATAAACAAGATTGCCTTTTTCATCTTATCCAAGCCTCCCCATAAACCCTATACACATAAAAAAGCCCATATATCACAAGAATAAGGATTCCAAACTTGACATAATCTCCAAAACTCTTATCTGAAACATATACTGAATCAGGAACTGCTATTACTGAACTTTGAACAGCATCTCCTTGGTAGCTAGCAGTAATTTGAGCTCCACCTTGTTCTGCGTTAAATGTAACAAATGCCTTACCGTTCTTGTTTGTAGTGATTTTCTTCGACTGATCCCCATAGGTCACTGTTACAGGAACCGATAATTGTCCCACATCAGAGGAAAAATCTACTTCCACAGTAATTTCATCTCCTACTTGATATCCTGAGTCATCTGTGGTAACTTCCAGATTTGTCGCTCCTTTCTCAAGCATGTTACACTCACTATCAGAATAATCAAGATGTGGAAATGGGTAAAAATATGTGATTATGCAATCTCCAATATTATAATCATATGTATCAAAAAGAACTGAATTCTCTGTTGATGAAGAGATATAGCCTTCCCTTGAAGTATACTGCAGCTTAGGCTGTCTTTCTAATGCCAGTATATTGTAAGGCGGGTAAGAATAAGTTGATTTATACTCGGATCCTTCCTTCTTCACGCTAGCCCTATTAAGAAGCAATTCATAATCTATTGCATCTGACTCAACATAAACTCTTGGCTTCCTGTCAACATAAGAGACCTCAATCTCATGGGTTGGCTCTGGAGGAGTGTAAAGCTCCATGTCTAAATCATCCGATAAAATTAGTGTTGTAGTGTGGGTTGTTGTGCCTTCTTTGGTTCCACAAGTATATTTATCCTCTCTACGTACACATACTGTTCTGCAGGTTCTGCTCTCTCCGCTTCCAGTGCAGTAAGTCCTGGTTTCGCAGCATTCTGAGCAGCTTCCCACATCTTTCCATGAATAGTGAGTTGCATATACATCATTCCTTATAGTAAGTTCTGCTTCAAAGTTATTATCTTGCTGACTGGCCTGAGGTGTTGTCAAAAAGAGATTATTATCCCCATTTTCATACACAAATCCTCCTGTGGACTGACTAAAAAATCTATAGTTATTCATGTAGGACTGCAACAAGCTTGAATCAGTAAGTGTGAATGTGGTTTTGCAGTCACCGTACTTGTTTAGAGGTAGCTGGCTTTCCTTGCAAACACATTCTGGACCATCAAGGATATCGTCTTCAGGCATGCCTAACTCATAGTAATATCCTACCTGTAATTTTCCTAATCCTGGAAAAAACAGGCTTCCATTTTCAAGAAATGAATGGGAATAAGAGAATACTTTCATCCATGCATTTTTTATGCAGGTTACCTGGTTATTTACTGAGCACGGTTTTGACTGGGCAGTTTCTCCTTCAGGAGGAGTCTCGTCAAATATTAGATTATTATTCCAGGCATGTATGTTGCTGTGTACCTGCGCAAGTTCTCCTTGTGAAATCAACATCATTATGATCTCCTTTTGAAGGGTTTCCCAGTCCTCAGCAGACTCTGCCCCTTCTCTTATCAAATCGCATATATCAGAGCTGTAGCCCAGCTCTTCGCAGTTTTGTATTGTAAGAGTGTCGTCAGTTGCATAAACAGAGAAACAAGAGATAAGTATTACAAAAAAAAATAAAAAAAAAGTTTTCATGTTTAGCACGTCCTGAATGCTGCCCCAAGTATATATTTAACAACCATTGGAGCAACAATAATTATTACTAGCCCAATGATTATATACTTCAGCCTTTCTTTCAAGTGGTCTTTTTGGGCTGGATCTGATGCATTAAACATCATCACCCCCACCAAAGTCAATGCCAAGATTGCTAAACCACCGCCAACTGCCATTACCAGGTTAGTTATCTTCCCTACAGTGTTTATTATCTCGCATTCTTCTCCCTGGGCAAATGCAACTGGTGCCAGTAGCAGTGCAATTGAAAGCACGGCTAAAAGAGTTTTAGCTTTCATTTTTCACCTCCATATTTTATTGTTGTAAACAGGCTAACCCCTTTCTCTTTCTTTACAAGAGGGGTATCCTCTGAACCGCGAATAGATTCTTGGATTTCTTTAAGAAAAGATTTTCTGTCATCATCAACTTCATCGCTAAAGTGGTCCACAAGTATTTCCATCATATCGCTATATGTAAAGACGCCTTTCTGCGCCTCCACGCTCTTTGCGATTTCTTTGTACATGTGAGCCCTTTTTTCCTTCTTTTGCGGAAGCCTAGGATACCTCTTTTTGATCCACCCTAGTTTTTTGACTTTCTTTACCACCTCCTCTTTTTCACGGTTAAAAGGATTATTTTGCTCTACTTTCTTTGATAATCTCTGTTTCTCTTTCTTAAATAGACTATTCTGCTTAAGAATCTTTTTATTTTCAATAGATAATTTGTTTAAGGTTTGTTTTGCTTCTTTTAGTTCACTTTCTAGTTCCCTGTTCTTAACTAAAAGGTCAACAGCCTTTTTGCTTGAATTATCCTTTATTTTAGTGTCAATCTTATAGGCCATAGCTGCAAAAGCCTTGCTGAAATTAGATGTTATCTGGCTTTGCTGAACCTTTCTGTCTTTCTGTGAATATATTGATACTAAAAGACCGCCAGCAACAACAATAAGGAATGAGAAATAAACCATTGAATGGTATATCCATGTTGTCTCAGTAAATAGTGAAGCAAGTTTAAGAAATAAGTTAAATGAAACTATAAAACTCAAATAGATTATTAGTGCCCATCTGAGTCTAACAATAATATCTTCAGTTTGAGATAGTTTATTTTGTTCTGCGACCATAAATAATCTCCACCATTTTACCCCTGAACGATAGTAAATATTAGCTAATATATAAATGTTTCTATTCTTCTGGTCGGTTAATCATTCTTGAAAAGGTAATAGGCAACTACCCCCATAAGGATAAATAGGATAACTGCTATAGTTACTCCAACAACAGTTGAAGATTTTAATTTAGATTCTTCTTTAATAGGCCGTTCTTCACCAGTTAGTGTGTGAGCAATCTCAGTAAGAATTTGTTCTCCAGGAGATCTAGGCAACACGTTTAGCGTCTCTTCTTTTGAAAAAGTCACTAGGGAATTATGCTGAGCCAGGATTGATACTCCCCTGTAAGATGCAATTATTGCTATGTCATCTAAGTATTCAGATTCATCTATCTCAAAGTCTTCTACATAATATATCTTCCTCCCGGGCTTTGCCTGGATAGTTATCTCCTTGTTGGTTCCTGGACTGCCATCATCATTTACAGAGTATAGTTCGATAGTGAGGGGGATTATCTTTCCTTCATTATTTATAACTTCTATTGCAAGATCTATGCTTGTATTTGTGGACGTATTGAGAACTCTAAAATCAGCTTCGCCCCAGCCAATATCCTCTTCATAATGAGTTACTGCAATCAAGTCATCTCCTTCATAATAATAAAAATCATATTCTTGAATCTCAGTCTCGGTAGATATAAATGACACTGTGCTTTCCTTGCTCATGACCTTGAATAAACCTACCTCGCCATAAGTACCCTCTACAAGCACTTCTCCAGAAGGAACTCTATCGAACACAAGATTGAATATGGCTGTCCTTCCAGGCAGAATATCTGACTTAGACTCTACGGCGAAATGATTCTTGTCCTCAATCTCAAAATCAAGAGATATTTTCTCCCATAGTCTAAACTTTCCTTGTAAACAGTCCACAACTTCCAAAGGGAATATATCTACTTCAATGTAAGTCTTATCAGAATATATAGGCAATCCATAATCAACAAAAATATCTCTACTGTTCGAATCACAAGTCCTATCTAGGTATAGTGGACTCTGGTCTATATCCCAATCTACTTCTGGAATGTTTAAGGTCAGGTCCTGATAAGATTCTTTCCATAATATTGTTATGTCCTTTATCACTGTTCCTTGAGGGAATTCATATTTCACTCTACCAACCGGTTCTTCAAGATTTCCTATTTGACTGATCAACATTGTTTCTGGAGTGTAAATAACCTCATAAGCATCTCTTTGTTCAGTAATATATGGGCCAGTATGAAAGATTCTCGTCTCAGCTAAAGCTGACGGAACTAAAACTAAAAAGAAAAGAAATAAACCCAAGTATTTCATTTTCTTACCTTCTCCAAAGCAGGTCTTGCTTTCTTAAATAGGTCGAGATACACTCTAAATAGCCATAGTAATAAAATTAATACTACTGGAACAATTATTGTTGATAAGGGGTCAACATAAACATGGTCCAATGCAAGATGTTGCACTAACGCCGTTATCCATACAATAGGGATTGCCACTATGAATAAAGGAACCATTATCATAGCCATTGGCGCAAAGAATCCAAAAAACATAGTAAAAGCAAAAATCATGGCTGATAGGAACCATTCAAGAAGGCCTAGTGGAATAATCAATATCTCTTTAAGGGGAATGTTTTTTTTCTTCAATATAATCCAAATAAAACTTGATTCTGTCAGCATGGAGTTATGGTAAAACCATTTTAAGAACTCAGCTATATCCATTAGTAGCAATTTTGCCCACTGAAACATCTGCTTTACTTTCTTCAAAATATTATCTTTAGTTTCGGCCATTTTATTCCCCCTTGGTTTCCATATAATTGAAAGTCTCGTGTCCCCCCCTTATTGGCTTAAGAGATATAGCACCCATCCTTTTCTTGAACATTTCCTTCTTGTTTTTCATTTCTTCAGCTAGTTTCTCTAAGTCAATAGGTTCTTCATGATTCTCTGGGATTATATCAACTCCTGTCTTGCTGATGTGCTCTAGGATACCCATTGTTTGATTGATTATATTGTCCGGATTTGCCAGAGAAAACCTCAAGAATATTGATTTCACACTGGCGTTTCCTTCAAGAATCATTATTTCATTTATTCCTTTCTCAGTCTCAAGCTCCATTTTTGAAGTGCCTTTCTCTGATTCTATGGCTTTAAAGCCTAGTTCTCCAAATAAATCCAATGCTTGATTTATGCTCATGTCTTCAGGCACAATTCTTATCAAGTAAACTTCAATTCCCATCTTATTCAAAAAATCCTCTCTTGAAAGGCTCAAAGAACTGCTCTCCATTTAGCTCAATTCCAAGATGATTTATCAAAGGTTTAAGAGCTCCTTTGCCTTTTTCTTTTGCGATAGTTTCCCCGTTTTTGCAGACATAGCCTTTGTATAAGCAGGTTCCTCCTGTGCAATCCACCTCGACAAAAACAAAGACGGTTTCTGGATATTGTTTGCTGAATTCAGGAAGATTTTCTTCTAAATCATAGCCTACGTCATTTGCTTTTTCATACTCTTCTTCAGTATCTGCCTTGTTTATGTAAGGGCTTGCTATAGCCATACCTTTGAATGGACCTTCTATAGCCTTACATTTAGCTTCTGGCCATCTCTTTGATGCTTCTTTCATCAATGCCTTGTCTGCTTTGGCAAAAATTGCCATTAAATGAAAACTCATTTTGTTTGCACCTCTATTTTCTTGATCATAAATCCCCTATTTTTTAACTTGCTCTCTATCTCTTCTAGAGCTTTCTCATAATTAGTTTGCGTTGAAAACACGTGTAGAAAGCTCTGCTTATAAGAGCATAATTCTAATCTAGTGAATATCTTTCCATCCTTATTAAAAATAACTTCTTCACCAAATAAATCGAGTTCTTCCTTAGAACCAAGCGGGGCTAAGGCAACATCAAGACGTTTTATTTTGGAGTCAGACCCGCCATTTATCCTATCTTCTTTGTTAACATAAAGCACAAAAGGCCTGCCGCTAATCAATTCTTTGTGTTCACATTTTATATCATCAAAGTTTCTTATTATGGCATCATATAGTGTCCCATCAAACTTGTTTAAAGCATCAAATCCTTCCCTTATATAGATGCCATATATCCTGGTTATAGATTCCTTAGTTACAAGGTTTGGAAATGATAGGTTGATCTCTAAAACAGAATCTAGATTAGCTGCAGATTTGCAGAATTCAATCAGTTTTTGTCTAAACTTTTCAAGCCCAAATTCCGAGAACTTTTCATTCAGTCTGATAGACATAATACTTAGACCATCAATACATTCAACATCTATCATAATCGGTTTAGTTTCAATTTTCTTCTGCCCTTTCTCTAGAGAAGAAACAATCTTTTCACAAGACTCTTTGTCTGCACCAAATTTAGCCTCATAAATACTATAAATCTTCAATGCGTGATCTTTCAATCCTTCTTTCTTAAGCAATAATGATATCATCGTTCTAATCTCTGATGAAACTTTCTCCTTTTATCCCTACCATTTTAATTTGGAATGAAGTTTGCTGTGTTCTTGATTGTTTCCACTAGCTTTCCCTCAAAATATACCTCAACTTCTATTATGTCATATTTAGGAATCAGGCCAATAAATGACTTTTCAGCCTCTTGTGCAAAATGCATAGCATTGATAGGAACATCGTCTGCGAATGTCTCGAAGCTGTCTATAATGTTCTGACCCCTGGGCTTTATCTTAAATATGTACTCCTCTTGTGACATGCCTACACGTGTTGTTTCAAGCCACCATTTGTTAGGTGTCGTTGACACGTAAGCGCTCACGCTATCTATTTTTCCAGCTACATGAGCTCTGAGATCTATCTGGTCTATATCCAGTGCAGGAATGCCCCTGTCTAACAGATCATTAACGTCTTTGTATCCATGAAGCGAGTATTTGGAGGAAATATCTTGTTTGGATAGATATCTGTACACGAATTCATCTGAGCTTTTAGGAGTATATTTTACAAATGAAGGTTTTTTAGCAAAAACTCTTGATGCAAAACCATCTAATTTTATCCTGTGCAGCCTTTTATCCACAGGAAACTTAGAAAAATAACTGCTTAGGGCTATTCCTTGTTTATCTAGAACTCCAACTCCTTTTGCAAGGTTCTCATAATCGCCAATATTATTTACCAGTTTTGCTACCTCATCTTCTGGAAAAGTCTTATGCAATTCGGTAAGCTCATCTGTGTACTTTGAGAAGAAATCGAATATTGCTTCTTCGGTCTCAGCTAAAGCGAGTTTAGAGGCAACCTTACTATTACCTATTTTCGAAATGAAAGTTGCACTGCTCCGCACATAGGTAACTTTAGACCAGTCGTTGTATTTATGCAGTAGGGAATCATAAGCTCCTCCTCCATGAAGTTCATACCTCATAGGTATTTCCTCGATAGGTATCCCTGCTTTTCTATATGCTACAAACCTGTGATGGCCATCCAATATAAAGTCGCCAACGTCATCAACGTGCTCTAAGACTATTGGTTTCAATCTTTCTCCTTTTAGAATTCTCTGATAATAATCTTCCACTATATCTAGGTTGACTGTTTTTTGGATTGGTTTTATCTTATTGTAAGTGCTTCCAACTATATCTACACCTGTTGCTGCGACAATTGTTGCTGCTTTAGCAGAAACTCCTGCAGATCCGCCAAGTAAGTTAATAAAAGGCCCATTATCAAATGCGGACCCCTTCCTTATGACTGATATGTCTACATCACCTACCCCTTTATTTACTGTAGGCAATACGTTCTCTACAACTCTACGGGGGAACGATATTGGCGTTTTTCCTGTAGGCAATTGTCCTAATGTAAATTTATCAAGCCTTCCTTTCCCAATATTTCTCGAGACGGTCTTATGTAGCTTTGTTCCTTCGGGAACATTCTCTAGAATTTCTCTTGCTAACCGGTCAAACTCTAAGTCATCCACTATTACAGCAACATCAATGTCGGTAGGATTTGGAGTATATATGGACGAGCCATGTATCTTAACATCAGCATTCTTTACGCCTAGCTTATCGAGCTCGTCTCTTACAGTCTGGCTGAACTTTCTAAAGTGTTCCATGCTCTTAAAGCCAGCAGGAAAATGCACTCCTGCTTTATAAGTCAATGCAGAGGTAGCGTCCTGTAAATTTTTAGTCTTCTTGAAATTATCAACAATGCCCGAAAGATCTCCTTTTTTAAGGACATCGTCACCATACTTAGTTCCTTTCTCAGCTATTCCGGCAGATAGTTCTTTTCCAAACTTCTTAAAATCAGATTTACTTAAGCTGCCAAGCACATCGTCAATACCTTTTAGAGCAGATGCGTCAAAATTTTTTGCAATATATTCAACGGCCTCCTTGCTCCATCCAGCTTTTCCAGTTGCAGAATAAGCTTCTGTAAGTATCCTTTGTCCGGTTTTACTATTGAGAATCCCCTTCAGCAGTTCATAAGCTTCATCTTCTTTTAATCCGCGTTCTATAAGGAAATCCTTTATCTTAGTATAGGCTTTTATAGCGCTTTCAAAAGCCTCTGCAGATAGAGCAAACTTCCACTTAGTCTTGGTAAGCCACTCTCCAGCGACCTCCTTAGCATATTTCCATTGTTTAGCAGTCCATTTACCAACAACAGTAGGTCCAAGTAAATTAGATATGGCCTTTCCAGCTGCTCCTAGCGGATTATCTATTACCATAAGTCCGTCACCAATCACTCTGACAATCCCTATCTTAGAAGCTTGGAGAACTTTAGCAGCTGCCTGTAATGCCAAGAACTCAAGTACAACAAAACCCACCACATATCCAACTGTGTATGTTTTTGTATATATCACAGAACTACACTCATCAAAACCATTAAGTTTTACTTGTTCGGATCTGTCTGCAATTGCTGCAACACGCCCTCCGAAGAAAGACTCTTTTTCTTGTGCAATCTGGTCGACCTTATCTTTTTTCTCCCCTGACATTAAGTCGTGTATCCATTCTGTTGATATATCTATAAGATCTAAGATTAATTTAGGTAGACCAAGGGCAAAGTCTACATCATCAGCAAAAGTGTAAAGAAACCCAGTAACAAACCCAGAAAAAAGCCCATAATATCTTGCAACAGTTGTATCTCTATGTCCAATCACTAATGTTTCAGCCATTACCCTGAGGGGCTCTATAAACGCAACAAAGATACTATTTACTAAGTTCATAAAATGCTGTGCAATATATCCTCCGATAGTTTTAGGGTAGTCAAATGGCGAGTTACAAGAAAAATCAGTCAATCTTGACGAAGGATGGTCTTTTTTTACTTCAGGATTTGCCCAATACATCATCTCAATCCTTGTGTCGAATCCATCTTTATCATGGTCACAGAATCCACTGCTACAATCTGGTTCGCATTTGTTTGTAAATGGGTTTTGTCTTTCCCAAGGATAGCAACATACTCCAATATCTGATTCTTCTGATTGTGTACAGAATAGCTCTTCTCCTTTTGAATAACACTTAGAGTCATCAGAACCACAGTCTGCCATATCATGTCTTAACTTATCGGCAACGTAACATTCATTGGTTACTGAATCAAACTGGCACGACTCTCCTAATGCTAGGCATTCAGACTCATCACAATCATTAGGCCAACCCTCTCCGCATTCATGGCAGTTATGGCCTTTGTTCTCTACGCAAAAGTCTCCATCCCATAAATATCCTTTCGGGCAGCATACTTTCTGCTTGGTGCAATAAGAGCCTAGGATGCATTCTCCCGCATTATTGCACTTCCCTTCTCCGTCTTTACAAGCAGCACCCTTTTCTGCTTTTAGCTTACAATAGTCAGATTCCCCCTCTTCAACGTAGACTCCATACTGTTGACACATCCTAGTTCCTTTATCCCAATCCTGACCTTGAGGACAGCAAACTCCCTCCCCCATCTTGATTCCTATTGATTGAACAAAAGCCTGAAAGAAACTTTTCCAGAAGCCTGAGGGCGGCAACGAGCAATGCTCTGATTTACAGTCTAGATCCTTTTTGCAGCCAGCTTTTCCGTTTTCCTTTCTCTCGTCCCTGCACTGACCGAGTATATTTTTCTCATAATAAGGGCAGCATCTTTTTGCATAAATATTAACGCCGAAATATGGGTCTGTTCCTTCTATATATAGAACATCATTCTCAGGATTCATACATATAAGGCCATTACAATCACTTTGATATTCACATACTTGACCGTACATAGGATTATTCCTATCCTCAGATTTACTGTCCATATAGTCGTAAAACCCTCCAGGGTCAAGCATATTAACTGGGTTCTGGCTTACATAACCTGGCTCATATCCTTCATAAGTCAAGTTAGACCAGACATATCCCCCTTCAATATATTCAGTAATCCTTTGCTTCTGGGACTCGTATTTTTCTCTTGTATCTTCTATCGCTGTGTCTAAGTTTTCTCCACTGGAGCAGGACCAGTCAAGACTGTAAATACCATCTTCGAAATTGATTTCAAAACTCCATTCCTCACCAACTGGACAGCATGCTGTACTTCCCTCAGTACCATCATATTCACCAGTGCATATTAAATTGCCAGAACAATCACTATTATCTTCGCAAGGGTCTCCTTCACCTAAAGGGGCTGCAGAAACAAATTGAGGAGGAACTAGAGAAACTAAGAACAATGTTACTAGGAATAACGATAAGTATTTTTTCTGTTCTATTTTAAACCACCAATGAGAGTATTCACTCTCTTTTGCCCCTAACTAGTTATAATAACTCATCATTTATAAACCTTTCGATTTTGCGTTAAACGCAAGATTAGACATATCTAGGGAATGATTCAGTTATACCTTAGTTGTGGCTCTATCATAAACCACCTTGTCATATTCAACAAGCTTCATTAATCCACAAGTCATTTTGGTGGTGTCTACATGATACTCTTGGATTGCACAGCATGGCGTTTTTTCTAATGATAGGACTCCATCTTCATCAAGATGCTCATATAGTGCTCTAATCATTTTATAAGGGACTTGGTGAGTAATTACCAATACCTCTTTCCCATGATAATCCCTCACTAGTTTATCCAAAAAGCAATAGAGCCTTTGTTCTACATCTACATAATTCTCTCCTCCAAGTGGCCTGTGCCAGTAAGGCCCGTCTCTCATCCTGCAGTCATACTCTTCGGGATGCCTTCTGCGAACCTCTTTAGGGTCGATGCCATGAAATATTCCGAATTCCTTTTCCCTTATTCTGTTATCTTTGTATATATTTAAGTCGTAACCAAATCTGGAAACTATATGCTCTGCTGTCTGCAAGCTTCTCTTATAAGGCGAGCATAGGCATTTGTCAAACCTTCCTGTAGAAGCTAGATATTCTCCTGTTTGCTGAGACTGCCAGACCCTAAGAGGCGTTAATGCTATGTCAGCATCCCTTACTGTCCTTTGCTGCTCCAGAATTCTGTCTAGGTCTTTATCTTGCTCTGCTAATTTTGCATTTAATTCTTATTCTCCATGCCTGACGATTACTAGCCTCCTCGGCCACTTAAGATCACCCACCTCTACCACCTTTGCTATACCTACATAGCTCAGTAAAGGTTTCTAGCCTTGTAAACTCTTGGGCACTCTTTGTAGATCCAAATGCCATCTCATGTACTCTAACACTGGAATGATTCCTCCTAACATAATCCAAAACCATAGGAAATGTGTGTTTCTTGTTGTTGCAGTTCTGGTCTCTTACAAATAAGATTCCGTCTACATAGCCGCTTTCAACGCCCCAGTCAATAGCTCTGTATATTGCTTCCTCCTTCACGATCATGCGCCCTCTCTGCTAGAAGTACGAGTGAGTAAGGGCTTCCACGTCCCTTAGCTAGTTCTGCTTTGCGTTCTTCAAAAGAATTATTTATCTCTTCTATACTCATTTTTGTTTCACCCGAGTATAGAAGAACTCCATTACAGCTTCTTCTACCAAATGACTTTTATTCCTAAAAGAACTATTTCTAAGAATTTCTCTTATTTTATTCACTGTTTCTTCATCAACTGAAACACTGATTATATGCTTCATAAGAAGTATTAATAATTATTAGTCATATACAAATCTTTCGATTTATTACTACTATTAAGAGACTACATATAATATATTCTAATTTCTAAAATGAAGTAGTGCGATGATAGGCCTAAATAGAACATGCAATCAATTCACCATCTCAAAAGAAAAGTTTATATACTAGTTTTCTAGAGGATATGCTATAACAAAAAGATGGTGATATAATGGAAACAGGATACATACTTACGGGATTAGTTCTGCTTTTACTTATCTTAGGAAGCCTTTTATTTCTTGCAGCCCAGTTCTTGGTGCATAAGGTCAAGAAAGGCGGGCAGGCTCAGAAAAGGCTATGGGTATGGAGGTCGTTCCTGCTAATATTGGTAGTTTATGTCGTTGCATTAGTGCCTACTCATAGAGGGCTTATCAATGAGATATTCCCTGGTCCGTTAAGTATTATTCCGACTGTGATATTGATAATCTTCCTAGGTTCAATGATAGAAATATCAATTATTGACATGTTGCTTCCTGATGTTATCAAGATGTGGAAAAGAATAACTATCGAGATCCTTGGCTTTGTGTTACTGTGTTCAGTATCATTCTACGCTTTCACGGCAGGATTAAGGCTCCTATCTATGATGGTTTAGCAAAAGTTATAAATGAAGATTATATTTCTTTTTTCTTATTGGAAGGAGGATGTTTCAAAATGGTAAAAGTGCTGTTAGTTGGAAATAGCGCACGTGCGCACGCTATAGCTGAGGCTATCTTAAGGTCTCCGCAGAAGCCTGTTCTCTATGCCTATATGAAATCTAATAATCCAGGAATTGCTGATTTAGCTGAGTCAGTAGAGATTGGAGATTATAGCAATGTTAAGGAAATAACTAATTTTGCAACAGCAAACGGTGTTGACTTTGTATTTATAGGGCCAGAAGCTCCATTAAGCTTTGGTGTAGTAGACTCTCTAGAGGAAGCAGGAATTCCTTGTGTGGGGCCAAAAAAGGAGCTTGCGAGGCTAGAAACCTCAAAATCATTTACAAGGCTATTAACTGAGAAATATGATATTCCTGGAAGACCGAAATTCAAAGTGTTCGAATCCATCGAAGGGTTGAGGGAGTTTGTCGAAGAGTTAGATGAGTTTGTTGTAAAGCCAGACGGATTAACTGGTGGAAAAGGAGTAATGGTTCAAGGTGACCACTTCCAAACAGAAGAAGAAGGCTTTGCTTATGCTGAAGAAACGCTAAAAAAACATTCAGCTGTTGTAATTGAAGAAAAGCTAGTTGGACAGGAATTCAGCCTAATGAGCTTAACTGACGGGAAGGCTTTGTTTGATTTCCCCCCGGTACAAGACCATAAAAGGGCATTCGTTGGTGACAAAGGCCCAAACACAGGTGGAATGGGATCTTATTCAACAGGAAGACTTTTACCATTCATGACAGAAGCTGATTTAGCACAGGCTCATGAGATAACAGCAAGGATGGCAGAAGCAATTGAGAAAGAGACCGGCCAGCTTTACAAAGGAGTTATGTATGGCGGGTTTATCTGCACTAAAAGCGGAGTCAAGCTGATAGAATACAATGCCAGGTTTGGTGACCCAGAAGCAATGAACGTTCTTCCAATTCTTAAGAATGATTTTGTAGCTGTATGTCAGGCTATAATCAATAATGATTTGGGCTCAATAAAGCCTGAATTTGAAGACAAGGCAACAGTCTGTAAATATGCTGTCCCAGAAGGGTATCCTGACCATCCTGTGAAAGGAGCTAAGATTGACTTAAGCGAGGTTCCTGACACGGCAAGAGTGTATTATGCTTCTGTTGACAAGAAAGAAGACGGACTCTATATGTCAACCTCAAGAGCAGTTGCTTTTGTAGGGATTGATTCTGACCTGGAAAACGCGGAAGTCATAGCTGAGGATGCGGTATGTTCTGTAAAAGGTCCCGTGTTCCATAGGGAAGACATCGGAACAAAAGAGCTTATCCAGAAAAGAATTGACCATATGAAAAAGTTAAGGTCTTGACGGATTCTTGATGAATATATCCGAAAGGCTTATTAATGATTAGTTTTCCCTTTATGTTGGGGACTTAGTCTGATTGTTCTCATTTAGAGCAATGTTTCCCCGCCTCAACAATAGTTGGTTTTTTCACCGGCAATTGTAACTTAACACAGTGCTCTATGCACGCTGATCGCAGCTCACACGAAACTAGGAGGTATGTGAAAATGAGTGAAGAAGAACAAAAAACACAAACAAGTGAAGAGAGTAAACCTGAGGAAGTGAAAGCTGAAGCAGTTGAAAAACCAGCTGAATCCAGCACAGAGCCTTCAACAGAGAAAACAAGTGAAGCACCAGCAGAGAAGAAAGAAGAAGCTGCTGACCAGAAGCAGACACAGTAAGAGTTTGCTAGATTAATTTAGTGGTAAGAAAGGGGATTGGTTTTCCCTTCTTGCCTAATTTTTTAATGGGGTAATTCTTAGTGATTAATTTAACTTATCTCTTCATATCCTTGAACTTCACAGAATGCTGCTCTCCGGCAGAGCTCCAGTTATCCATTGGAGTTTCGTGTATCACAACAGTCACGGCTTGAGCAGGAATTCCAATATCTGTGAAAACGTCTGTTACTTTCTTCATTATCTCTTGTTTCTGTTCTGGATTTAAAGGCCAGGTTTCAATCGTTACAATTGGCATGCTAATATCTCACTTCTTTTTATAAAAACCTATAAGCCATCCAACAGCCAATATTATCAAAGCTATCGGAAACCAAGGGACTTCCTTGCTTATGATTCCTAAATCATTTAACAACCAAAGCACTCCCAACACTAAAGCTATTATAGGGAATGTTGGAAACTTTCTGTTACAGCATCTTTCTTTTACCATTATATCACCTTTTGTTGACAAGAAGTTATAGATTAAGTCTATTTAAATTTTACCTTTGTATCTATACAACTAATCCTTCAAGTAAGTTAAACAAATAGCCAATCATGACTATCCCCAAAGCGACTATCCCAAAAAAGATTCCTATAAGTTTTAGTTTCATCACTCTCCTAAGGATTACTGCTTCTGGAAAAGATAAAGCAGAAGTAGCCATCATAAAAGTAAGGGTAGTCCCAAGAGGGATTCCTTTATCAAACAGGACAACGGCTATGGGAACTATTGCAGAACAGTTAGCATACAATGGAACGCCCAATATCGCAGCAATAGGCACTGTGAATATTCCACCTCTAGATATTATTGACTGCAGTGCTTCTTGTGGAACGAAACCATGAATAAGTGCACCTACACCTACGCCTACAAGGACCCACACCCAAAGTTTCTTTACTATAGATATGGCCTCAGTTATCCCAAAATGCATCCTCTTCCTTATGCCATCATACTTGACTTCTTTTTTAATAAAAGAGTTCTTCGCAATGATATCCTTCTCAAGATGCTTTTCAAGTCCCATACGGCCAAGGATTAAGCCTGAAAATATTCCAATTAACAATCCACTCAAAATGTATAGAATGGCTATTTTCCATCCAAAGAATGCAAACATAAGCACAGCAAGGTATTCATTAAGTATTGGAGAAGTTATAAGGAAAGAGAATGTAACTCCTAAGGGGATTCCTGCTTCAAGAAAGCTCATAAATATCGGGATAGATGAACATGAACAAAATGGGGTTAGGGCTCCAAATGAAGCAGCCAATGCATTTCCTAAGCCTAACCGCCTGCCTGAAAGCCATTCTTTAATTTTTTGTTGAGGCAAATATGTCCTTAGAAATCCAACTAAGGATATCATGATAAATAATAATATGATAATCTTAATGGAGTCATAAATAAAGAAATTCAAGGACTCTGCTAAACGAGTCCCCTCACTAAGCCCAAATAAGGAGTATACGCACCAGTCAGCTATTTGCTCGAGCATTTGCCTTTTCCTTTCTTCTCACTTTCACAGCAACAGCAGCTTTTGCTTGAGTTTTCCTTCATTTTATCATCAAGCTTATCAATTAGTTTCTGGAAGAATCCTTTTTTAGCCATTTTATCACCTATGCCGAATAAATTAAAGTTATATATAAATCTAGTTATTCTGGCTGCAAAAGTTTTTATATAAGCTCTTGGCAAAGAGAGTCTAGCATATAAATGATTAAAGAACTTATTTTCGGAATAATTGGGGGCTTAGGGTTATTTATCTTTGGCATTAAGCTTATGGGGTTAGGGCTTCAGAAATTAGCTGGAAGTCAAATAAGGAGAGTTCTCGGAAAGCTCACCAGCAACAGGATAGTTGGACTATTGACTGGAGCAGGGATTACTTCAGTTATCCAGAGTTCCTCAGCAACTACAGTTATGCTTGTAGGGTTTGTTAATGCTGGTCTGATGAATCTAAAACAAGCTCTTGGCGTAACTCTGGGTGCAGATATAGGAACAACAATAACTGCACAGATTATTGCATTCAAGCTTACTGCATATGCACTTCCTTTGACGGGTGTAGGTGCAGGAATCCATTTATTCTCAAAGAAAAAGAAATACAAGCATTTTGGTGAGGCTATGTTTGGGTTCGGCCTTTTATTCCTAGGCCTTAACATAATGACTTCTGCTGTACAACCTTTAGGACAAAGCGAAGCTGTCAAAACTATATTTGTCGAATTCAGCCATAGCCCTTTCTTAGGGGTGGTAATTGGTATGCTTGTCACCGCAATCCTGCAAAGCTCTTCTGTAACTGTAGGACTTATCATTGCCCTTGCATCTGCAGGGTTACTAAATATAGCTGGAGCAATCCCATTAGTTTTGGGGGCAAATATTGGAACGTGCATTACTGCTGTCCTAGCAAGTATAGGCACAACTGTATCAGCTAGGAGAACTGCTTTTGCGCATGTATTGTTCAAAATAGCAGGGACGGTAATCGCGCTTGGTTTATTGCCCTTCTACTACCATATAACAATTAGGACTTCACCAGACATATCTAGGCAGGTGGCAAATGCACATACCTTGTTTAATCTAGTAAACACAATCATATTCTTGCCTATGTTGTCTTTTATTGATAAAGTTATAACTAAAATTGTTCAATGAGATGAGATTGCCGTAGAAAGAGGACCAAAATATCTTGAGAAACACCTTATAGCTACGCCTTCTATTGCACTTGATGCTGCTTCTAAGGAGCTTGTAAGGATGACTGAACTTGCAAGGGATATGGTAAAAGAAGCTTTTGAGGGGTTTTATAAGGATGACCGTGCTCTTCTGGTGAAAGTACAGGCTAAAGAAGATGCAGTTGATGAGTTGCAAGATGCTATCACCCAATATCTAGTAGCCCTAACTAGAACAGAACTGAGCGATGAGGATTCTGAGAAGATACCTGCTTTCCTTCATTCAGTCAACGATATAGAGAGAATTGGAGACCATGCTATGAATATAGTGGACCTTGCGGAAAGGAAGATAGATGACAAGCTCAAGTTCAGCAAAGAGGCCAAAAAAGAGATGAATAATATGTACCAAGAAGTGACTATGATGATGTCAGATATAACCAAAGCACTTCCAAAAAAGCGCAAGAGCGTGGCGAAAGGAGTCTTAGATAAAGAAGAGAGGCTGAATATAATGACTATCGACTTTAGGGCAAACCACCTGGAAAGACTAAGATGCAAGGCCTGCAGCCATATTAGTGGTATCGTGTTTATGGATATTCTTATGAACCTAGAGAAGATTGGTGACCATGCCACCAATGTTGCCCAGGCGATTCTGGGGAGACTGTCGTGGAATAATGGGAGTAAGGAATATAATCTTAAGAAAGCCAATCTCGAGTAAGATAACTAATTAAAATTTCAGCAGATTCAGCCCAATCTCATCGCTAAACTTTCGGTCTAATTTCCCATCAATAATTTCTATGACTGCTTCAAAGGTAGCACTAACAATTGCAGAATTCAAATGGCCTCCAAAGCTCCTGTTCTCAGAATCACAAACATTCACGTGGATATGAAGATAAACTTCCCCATTCATGGTAGAAATGTTTCCATAAAGGGGGCATATCTCATAGTCTCCAGTAAGCTCTTTTGAATGGTATTTTTTTGTTTCGGTTTCAAACAAGCCGATTGTTAATTTGTTTGACGCACCTAATCCAGATATAGTTCCAAGTTTAATATCATTTTCAACACAGAACTGTTTTAGAGTCTGGACTATCTCCTCACCTTTATCGAGCCTTAAGACAAACTTATTCCCAAATTTTCTGTATTCCATACTAAAAAGAATAAGGGGATTATATATAAAATTATCTAGCTCAAAAACATTTATAAAGTAGTCTATGAAACATAGGATTATGAAACAAAAGCTTAGGAAAGAAATATTAGAGAAAAGGAATAAGCTGACAAGTAAGCAGATAACTAGTAAATCTGACAAGATAAAGAGAATCCTTCACTCTATTCCAGAGTTTAAGCTTGCAAAGAGTGTATGCTTCTTTGTTTCGTTCAGCAGTGAAGTTGACACCCATAACATGATAAAGGAAGCGATTAAGGAAGGAAAAGAGGTCTGTGTTCCTATTGCAACTGACCACACTCTGATTCTATCTAAATTAAAGAGTTTTAAGGATCTTAATAAAAAGAACAAGTATGGCATCCTGGAGCCTTCTAAACTTAACAAAGTAGACAAGAAAGAAGTAGAAATAATTATTGTTCCTGGAACCGTATTTGATAAGAAAGGTCATAGGATAGGCTATGGCAAAGGTTATTATGACGGACTTCTGAAGGGATACAAAGGACTATCTATAGGTATCTGTTTTGACCTGCAGATTGTAGATGAAGTCCCAAGAAATGAATGGGATGAAAAAGTGAATATTATAATAACTGAAAAGAGGATAATCAAATGATTCAGGACGAGGCTGAAAAAGCCTTAACGATTCTCAAAAGCCTTTTAAAGATGATTGCTGCAGTCCCAAACACTACAAGTCCTGCATTGTCTCCATTATAAGGCCGGCTGCTTACCCATCCTAAGAACGCTAAAAAGATTCCAATCCATATAACATTTGTTACTATTGCTTTCTTGTCCATTTTGATTTCCTCCGTTTTGTATGGGGGTGTGGCGCCCCTTGCCCCGGGCGTTCGGAGAATTTGGAAGGGGCTTTTGTAGGATTAGTCTCTCCAACCACCGTAGGGGGTAATATATGCTTAGAAAGATATAAACAAATGTTGTAGTGTCTGCCACTACACTTCTTGCAGATTATAATGGGAAAAGATATAAAACAGACAATAGCTACCCTATCGCTGAAGTAAGATGGACAAGCTGGTCAAGGAAATAATAATGAAGACTGTTGAAAATCCTGAAGCTAGCTATGATAATTCTGATATGAGTGTCCACACACTAGTGTGCAATAGACACGTTCCATTCTACCTGTACTCGGTAAAGAGTTTCTTAAGAATGTCTAAACTTAAGTGTAAAATCTTTGTCTATGATGACGGAACTTTAACCCAAGAAGACAGAGAGCTACTTAACTATGCCGTTAAGGGAGTGAATATAGTCTCATTTGATGGCCAAGAGATGTTGGAGAAAATTAGAGAATACCCGTCCTCGCTCAGATATTTTAAAGAGCATATTCTTGGGAAAAGGCTGCTGGGGGCTTATCTTAATTCAGACACTAAAAAGATGATTTTCTTGGACTCAGATGTTTTATTCTTTAATGAGCCAAAAGACGTTTTAGAATGGGCAAACTCAACCAGGAAATATTCATTATTCAATCAGAATGAAGAGCTTAGTCCAAAACATGGAAGTGTAATCCTTAATGAAGGAGAATTCATAAACCTAGGTGCCAAGAAAATAGATAAATTTAATGCAGGATTTGTATGTACTTATAGGGAATTCATAGATTTGAAGATGGTCGAGGATGTTCTTAGCTATATCTACAAATCTAAAGGAGAGAAGCTCAAATGGATATGGGAACAGACGGTGCTGGCTGCTATGCTTTCTAGATTTGATAGTAGACCATTGCCCAAAGAGTATGCTTTCAGCTTTGATGATATTGCACATAAAGATGTAAAAAACCTTACCAGCAAGCACTATTCTACATTTGCAAGGACAGTCTTCTTCTCAGAAGGGGTAAAGTACCTTATTGAGTCTGGGAAATTGTGAAGCTTGATAGAAAAATATATAAATCCCATTAATGACGGATTTTCGGGGTGAAATAGATGAATTTGATGAATGATATAAATACCTCTGACCCGGAGATTGCAGAGGCTATAAATAACGAGTTAAAAAGAGAAGAACAGGGAGTTGAATTAATTCCTTCTGAAAATAATGTTTCTAAAGCAGTTTTACAGGCAATGGGTTCTGTGTTTACTAACAAATATTCCGAAGGATATCCTCACAAGAGATACTATGGTGGACAGCAATTTGTAGACGTGATGGAAGATATTGCCATAGAAAGAGCAAAGAAGCTCTTTGGCGCAGAACATGTAAATGTACAGCCTTATTCCGGCTCTCCTGCAAATCAGGCAGTGTTCTTTGCATTGCTTAATCTAGGAGATAAATTTATGGGGCTTGACCTCTCAGCAGGAGGCCATTTAACTCATGGCTCACCTGTAAATTTCTCTGGAAATTTCTATAAGTGCGTGCCTTATAACGTTGACAAAGAAACTCAGCTGCTTGATATGGATGAAATAAGAAAGCAGGCTATTGCAGAAAAGCCAAAAATGATAATATCCGGACTTACAGCATATCCAAGAAAGATTGATTTCAAAGCTTTTCAGGAGATATGTGAGGAGATAGATGCCTATCATATGTCTGACATCTCGCATATTGCTGCTTTGTGCGCAAAAGGCGTTCATGAAAGCCCAGTGCCTTATGCAGATGTTGTTACAACAACAACCCATAAGTCCCTAAGGGGTCCAAGAGGCGCAATGATAATGTGCAAAAAGGAGGACAGGCTTCATGATAAGTACCATGCTGACTCAAATAAGGACCTAGCAGGGTTAATTGATTTTAGAGTATTCCCTGGATTACAAGGAGGACCTCACGATCATGTTAATGCAGCTAAGGCAGTTGCTTTTGGTGAGGCTCTAAAGCCTGACTTCAAAGCCTATGCTGAACAGATAGTAAAAAATGCAAAATCAATGGCTGATGAGCTAATGGCTCTAGGCATAAAGCTTGTAACGAACGGCACAGACAATC
>CAYUUH010000003.1:0-8376 GCA_964447855.1 uncultured Methanosarcinales archaeon
CGACCTTAAAAGGAATTGAATGAGGGTCCTTGCATCCGCACTCCCAGCTTCCGCATCCTCTTCTTATCTTCACGATGTTTAGTTTAGCGTTTCTGATAGCTTTTTCTCTTGCAGGCACAGTCTCTTTTGACTTTCCGTAGCCTACACCTACATATCCGTTTCTGTTTCCGATTATCGCAAAAGTTGCGAACTTAGGCTTGTTTCCTTCTTGTGTCTTTTTCTGCGTCTGCTTGAAGACTCTCCTCTGTCCTCCTCCAAACTTACCCTTTGATTGTCCTATAAGCAATAGGTCGCTCTCAAGGTCAGGCAGCAAAACATCAACTATCTCAGCTTCAAGTATCCTAAGGCCGTTGTCAAGTATCTCATCAATATCCTTTATCTCTCCGCTCTTTACTTTCTTGCCTAGTGAGGTCTTTGGCTTCCAGCTTTCTTTGTCAAAAGAAGACTTATCTACCTTTTTAACTATCTGTTCTTCTTCCTCAGGCTGGATTACGTCTTCGGTTTCCTGTGTTTCTTCTACTACTGGTTCTTCTGTTTCTTCCACCATTTTATGCCTCACTTATCTTCTTCTTAACATTGTCAAAATAATCATTCATCTTTAATGGATCAGCACTGCCTTTTGCATAAGCTGCAAACTGCTTGTCGCTCTTTACCTTCCCGTCTTTTAGCAGCTTGGAAAATGAGCTTATATGTGCTCCCTTTATCCTCTCCTGTGAAGGTAAAATCTCTTCAGAGTGAGGGATATTGATTCCGCCATCGACAGCACCCTTCAAAGCAGCATAAAGCTTGCCCCCTTTTGTAGGGATGTTAAGGCCTATGTCAAGCACAGCTTCCTTTACGCCTTTCTTCTTTGCTTTTTTCCCGAGCAAAAGCCCAGTCAGATAAGCGCTTGGTAGGTTTCCTGTTCCTGCGCTCCATCCAAACTTCTTAAGCTCGCTTGAGTGTGCTGATATGACTACCTTATCTCCCTGAGGAGCATATTCGATAATCTGGGCAAGGATGTTGTTTAAAGTTTTTCTTACAACAAGCCTTGGCTTTCCTGAAAGGAGAATCTTTAGCCTTTTCTTGTAGTCTGTTACTCCTTTCCTTCTTCTCTTAACTTTTAGGTTGAAATGTGTCTTTTTCATTTTTTAAGCCCGTGTTCATCAATATATATCTTCAAGTGCCTCTTGCTTCTGAAGAAGCCTCCCTTGCATTTTAAGTATAATTCCCTGTAAATTTCTCTGCTTATGATTTCGTTGTCTACAAGGTACTTCAAAAACTGCCTCTGGATCCTTATCTGGTTTATCCATCTGCGTTTCTTTGAAAGCCTCGCAGTAGCCTTTCCCTTTCTTGAACCCTCTCCTTTTTGCCTTCCTTTCCTTTTCTGGACGAGCTTCTTTCTTGCCCTGAATCTGGAAGTGTTGTTCACTGGCTTCCTTGATATTGCATAATCATTAACCAAAGCCTTCATGTCAGCCTTTGTGATAGCTTCTTTTATCTCATCAAGCCTCTCAGGGTCAAACCTTATCCTGGATTTTGAGCATTTGAGTACAGATGCAGCCAGCTTTTTCTGAACTTTGAGTTCCATTTTAATTCCTCTTCGTCAATACTTTATCCTTCTCTTTCTTTTCAGTTTCTTTTTTCTCTTCGTCAGTTATTGCATCTTCAATATCTTTCTTTTCAGCTTCTTCCTTCTTGGTTTCTTTTTCTTTGGCTTGCTTTGCTTTTTTCTCTTTCTTCTCACTAAACTTCTTCTTTTTGTCTTTCCTGCTTGCCATAATCTCGGAAACCTTTTTTAGGAAAGCCTCTGAATCTTTGACACTTAAAACTCTGATTCCTTTTTCCTTTGCCTTGTTGATAATCTCTACTCTTTTTCTTTGGCCAACGCCTGACCTGATGATTATTCCTTCTTTATCTTTGTTGACCTTCTCAAGCTCAGCTGGAGAAGCGACAAATACCATTTTAAGCCCAGAGCTGTGTAGCCCTTTTACTTCTACAGGAGATCCATAGCCAGGAGACACAATCTTGCTGTTGCCCCTGAACCTAAGCCTCATCTTAGAGTCTATACCCTTAGGCTTTCTCCAGTTTCTCTTGATTTTCTTGAGCTTGTAATCCTGCTTGATGAATTCAGGCTTCTTTTTCTTTATCCTTTTACTTAATTCTAGTAGGTTCATTTTATATCCTTTCCGTCTATGTTAATGATATATATTCCGTCTTGGAATATCCTTATATCGAATCCAGGTCTCCTTGTCAGCTGCTCTATACTTGCTGCTGTCTGCCCTGCAAGATTCTTATCAATAGACTCTACATTTATCTTATCGCCTTCAACTTTTACAGTGACGCCTGGCTTTAGCTTCAGGATTCTTGCATCCTTCTCTCCTAGGAAATTGCTTATTGAAAAAATGTCTCCTTTAGATTCAACTTTCATTGGGAAATGCCCTGAACATATTTTTAATGAATAGTGGTGCGCTTCTTTAACTCCCTTGAACATATTTTTAGTGTTTGCCTTGAAAGTTCCTATGAGCTTTTTTTCCCTCTGGGTGTTCCTCTTTGGCTTAATCATAATTTGTTTATCCTTAAGGGTTATATCAATTGTAGGGAGGGCAAATCTCCTTTTTAACTCCCCTTTAGGGCCTTTGACGCTTATGAGTCCTCTCTCTACTTTGACTTCTATCCCCTCAGGGACTTCGATTTCTTCGCTTAAGTCTCTTTTCTTGTTTGCCATCTTAGTAGCAGTATGCTAAAACCCTTCCTCCAATATTTTTCTTAGCAGCTTCTTCCTGAGTCATGATGCCCTGCGATGTTGAAACAATAAGCATGCCCATTCCTTTTGCAGGCAGATATCTCTTCTCAAACTTCTCATAAACTCCCTTCTTTACAGAGAACCTAGGTTTTATTGCTCCGCACTTGTTTATGTTCCCTATGAGGTTTACCTTTATCGAACCGCCCCTTGTATCAGGCACTTCTTCAACGTCGCCTACATAAAGCCCGTCTTTCATCACACCAAGCACCCTCAATATAACCTTTGACGAAGGTCTGATAATACATTCTTTTCTGCCTGTTTTTTCAGCATTCAGTATGGCTGATAACGCATTTGATAAAGTGTCATTTAACATTTTTGAACCTCAATTATATTTCTTAAACCCTAGTTTAGTTGCAATCTCTCTGAAGCACTGCCTGCATACATTAAGGCCGTACTTGTCTATATGGCCTCCAACTCTCCCGCACCTTACACACTTTTTCACGCTCTTCCCGCCTTTTCTCTCTTTTGGTGCATTGTGCTTTATGAACTTCTTTAGCTTGGCTGGCTTAGCCTTAAGCTGCTTGAAAACCTTCCTATAATCGCTATAAGTCATTTACTCTTCACCTACCTTTACGCCAAACTCTTTCTTCATGAACTCTATTGATTCCTCTTTCTGAACCCTGTGCTTTTGAGGGACATGGCTCTTCTTTACCCTTCTCCTCTTTATCCTGAATCCAGGCCTTTCTAATGTGACACACACTTCAAACCCAGCAATTCCAATCTTAGGCTCGTATTTTACTCCAGGAATGTCAATATACTCGTGAATTCCGAAAGCTAAGTTCCCTTCCTTGTCAAATTGAGTTTCCTTTAGCCTGTTGTCTTTTGCAGCCAACAGCCTTACAAGCAGTTCCCTTGCAGATGCTCCTCTCAGAGTAAGCTTACATCCTATCGGAAGGCCTGGTCTAAGCCCCCAGTTTGGAATCCTTTTGTTGGTTACAGTCTTTACAGGCTCTATACCAGTTATATGCTTTAGAAGCATAACTCCCTTCTCTAGCCTGGTCTGTTCTTTACCTGCGCCAACATTAAGGGTTACTTTCGCAATCCGGATATTTCTCATTTGATTCATTTTGCACTTAAACTTATAGCTGGTTTGTCTTTACCTACGACAAACGCATAATCTTTAAGGGTCTCAAGGACCTCTCCTTCTTGGTTTTTGTAGCTGATCTTGTCTGCTTTTATGTCTTCTACCTTGCCAATCTGACCGGTATGCTTTCCTGCAACAAGGTATACTGTAACTCCCTTGCCGAATTTTATATGTTCCTTGACAGTTTTTTTAGGAAGCTCTAAAACAAGCGTGTCCCCAACCTTATAGTCATCTTTGTCTACAAGGATATTTACTCCGTCGTGGAAATTAAGCTGGGTTTTCCCCTTGACCTTAAACTTTTTTGCAATCTTGCACAGCTTAACCTTGGCTTCCTGGGCGCTGATTGGGATAAGTACAATCCTTCCTTTCTGGTCAAGCAAGGCCCTGTAAGTTTTCTTAGCCTCACTGAACTCCAAGGTATCGAACAATCCAACAGGGAACTTGTGGTCAAGCCTTCTTATTCCGTCTACAAGTATGTTCTTATTGTTAAGTATATACTTAACTTCCCTTAACGTCTTTGCGTAGGCAAGTATATCCCTTATCAATACTCCAATAGGCACGCTAAACTTGAGCGAATGAGGACCTGGACTGGACCTCATGATAAATGCGAACTCTTTCTTTAGTATCTGCCAGCTTTTTGGTGCGTTTAACCTTTTCAAGTGCTTTTTACTCATTTCAATCACTTCCTCTCCAAAACCTTATTCCTCTTCTTGTCGTCAAGGTTAAGCTCTGTTATTATAAGATTTGAAGGCTCAACCAAATACTTGGTCTTGCTTCCGTCTTTCTTTATCAGGTCTACACCTTCAAGGTAGACTTTGCCTTTCTTTAGGTCAATCATCTCAACCTTCGTCATTTTGCCTTTGAACTGTCCGACAGCAACCTTTACCTTGTCCCCTTTCCTTAAGGTCAGGCTTCTTTTGCTGTACTTATTCCTTAACTCTTTTGAAAGATGAGCCCTCATTAGCTTTTGTTTGAGATGAAGCGGAGCCATATACCTGTATTTTCTCTGTTTCCTTGGAGCCTTGCTCCTTTTCCACGCAGTTGATATTTTTGTTTTCATTTTAGACAACTATTGCTGCAAGCTTGGCTACACCAGGCCACCTTTCGCAAGCCTCCTTTGCAATAGGACCCTTGAATATAGTTCCTTTTGGGTTTCCCTTATCATCTTTCAATACAACTGCTGAATTATCCTCGAATTTTATTCTAATCCCATTTGACCTTCTGTACTCTTTCTTCTGCCTGACTATTACAGCAAATACAACCTGCTTTCTCATATCAGGCCTGCCGTTCTTAACTGACGCAAGCACAAGGCTTGATACTCCGCAGCCAGGGACCTTGCCCTTGACAGTCTTGCTTCCTACAACAGAGACTATCTTAAGCATCTTAGCGCCTGAATTGTCGCAGGTAGCTACCCAAGACCCGATTTGCAGGCCTTTTGTTATTCTTGATTTTAATGCTTTCATTTTTATTCTGACTCTTCAACAACATCCTCTTCTTTTGATTCAGGCTTCTCTTCCTTCTTCTCCTTCTCTATGAACTTAGAAGCCTCTTCTGCTTCCATCCTTTCCTTGAAGCCTTTTTCAAATCCAACCCTTTCGATTATTACGAAATGCTTGGTCTTGCTTAAAGGCCTGCATTCCATAATCTTTACTATCTCTCCTTCTTTTGCGTTGATACATTCAGGATTGTGAACTTTTACTTTAGTTCTTCTTTTCTCATATCTCTCGTATTTAGGGATAAACTGCTTCCAAGACCATTCAATGAGGGCTGTGTTGTGCATCTTTGTCGAAATAACTGTACCAACGATACGTCTTCCCCTGCACTTCAAGCTACCATGAATTGGACATTTTTTATCATTACATTTGTTTTCTGCCATTTTCACCATACTCTCTTTATTCTTTCTTCAGGCCTTCCGACCAGAGTTTTTCCGTTGATTTTGATTTTTTGACCGTTAAATTCGAACTCGAAATCATTGCTGTTCTTTATTGCCTTCTTGACGCTTCCGTCGCACTCAATCACCAGCATATTTCTTGTTTCGTCTATTACCTTTCCTTGTATTTTCTTTCCGCAAACCTCGACTTTCAAGCCGACAAGTTCGCTCTTCAGCAGCGATTCTTTATCCATCCTATCTGATATCTATCGTATCTGCGGGGAATCCTGCAGCAACAAGCACATCTCTTACCTTCTGCTTATGGTCTCCCTGCAGCTCTATCCTGCCGTCCTTGGCTGTTCCTCCGCAGGCAAACTTGTTTTTAAGCTTCTTGGTAAGCTCTTTCATGTCTATTTCCTTGTTGTCTATCCCCTCAATCACTGTGTAAACTTTACCAAACTTTTTTTTGTCTATAAACACACTTATGCGCTGGCTTTCTTTTGCAATTGTCTCGCAAACGCAAAGCTCTTTTGGCAAACCGCACGTAGTGCAAATCTCACTCATTGCTTATTCTCCTTGCTGTTCATAACAGTCAATATCCTCGCAATAGTTTTCTTCATCTGTTTTATCTGCCCAGGACTTTTCGGAGTTGTTCCTGTAGCAATCTGAGCATTCTGCTTAACAAGGTCTTTTCTTATCTCTTCAAGCCTGTTGTTCAGGTCTTCCGTGCTCATTGATTTTATCTCTTTGATCTTGAGTTTCATTTTTATTCTGAGGTCTCTTCAGCCTTCTCCTCTTTTGCTTCTTCAGGAGCAGCTTCCTCTTTCTTCTCTACTTTTTCTTCAGCGTTTGCTTTGACTTGTTCAACAACTTCCTGTTTTTGGTCTATAATCTGGATATCGTCTGGAAGCTTGATGTCTGGAGGCATTATTGAAACTCTTACGCCTATGATTCCTGTCTTAAGTTTGGCGCTTGCATAAGCTCTTCTTACACCAGTAAGAGCTATGTCTCCGCACTTCTTAAGGTATCCTGAGTAAAATCTCCATGATTTTGCCCTGCTGCTTGGAACCTTTCCGCTTATTATTATTTCAATTCCAAGTGCTCCTGCTCCGATAACATCACTCATGACCTTATGGCCAATTCCTTTGAATTTTGATGTTCCAAACCTCTCAAGAGAATCTACAATCCTTTCAGCCATTACCTGTGCGTCAAGGTTTAGGTTCTCAACCTCGCTTATCTCAATCTGAGGGTTTTCAAGGTCGAATTTTTTCTTTAAGTTCTTTGTAAGCAGCCTGATATTCTGTCCTTTCCTTCCGATAACTAGTCCAGGCCTTGAAGCAAAGATTACTATCTTCTCTCCAAGCGGGGTCTTTGTCATCTTTGTATGGCTGTGGCCTACATTGCTTAGGTTCTTGTTGACAAATTCCTCTATCTGGAATTCTTTTATCTTTTGAGCGACGAACTTTCTTTCAATCATTTTATTGTTTAGCCTCTGTTTTTTCAGCAGTTTTCTTCTCTTCTACTTTTTTTACCTGTTCCTTTGCTGCTTCTTTCTTAGGCTCTGCCTTTGGTTTAGCCTTATCAGTTTTTTTCGGCTCTTTCTTTGCAGCCTCTTTTACCATAACTTCAACGTGAGTTCTTTTTGCGCGCACTCCTCTCTTTCTTCCATATCTCATTGCCTTTGATGCTCTCTGTGCGCAGATATGTTCTATAACTAAGCTTGATGTGTCAAGCCCCTTAAACTGTGCATTTGCCTCAACACACTCTAAAAGCCCGAGTATCTCCTTTGATGCTTTCTCAGGATACCTTCCAGGGCCAATTCCAGGCCTGTGGCCCACGTTCCTGTTAAACCGTGTGAATGGGATTGGAGCTTCTTTGGTTATTGCCTTCTTAAGCAGGTCTTTCGCAGTCGAAAGCTGCTTATGCCTTATCAGGTTGCATATCTCTATCGCATGCTTTGTAGATATCGATAGCGAGGTTCCTACTGCCCTTGCCATATGCTCTGGCTCATAATTTTTAGTAGCGTAGTTATAAGACAATTTACTTCACCGATAAGCTTGAACTTGATTTTGTAGCTCCAATACCCGGTGCAGAGTGGCTTACCCTCTTCCTTGTGAGTACGAATTCTCCAAGGTAGTGGCCAAGCATGTCTGCATCAACACTTACTGGAACAAACTCTTTTCCGCTGTAAACTTTTATTGTCTTTCCAATCATTGATGGAAGTATTATCATGTCTCTTGAATGGGTTTTTACTTCTTTCGTGCTCTTCTCTATATTATTGAGGAGTTTTTTCTGCTGTTCTGTCAGTCCTCTTTTCAGATTTCTTCTGTGTCTTGCAGGAAGCAGAGCCGCAATATCGGTAAGGCTCATGCTCTTTAACTCTTCTACTGTCTTTCCTCGGTATAAAAATTCCTTCTTAGCCATTTTTACTTCTTCCTCAATCCTGTTCTTCTAGGAGCAACCTTACCAACCTTTCTTCCAGGCGGATCATTTCTTCCGCACTGTGTTGGCCTTCCTTTTGTATGTGAACCCTTTGATCCGAAAGGATGATCGACTGCGTTTTGTGATGTTCCAGATATGCTAGGCCATAGCTTGTTCTTGGCCTTTTTCTTGAAGTACATTGCTCCTGCTTTTAAT
>CAYUUH010000003.1:8386-20741 GCA_964447855.1 uncultured Methanosarcinales archaeon
TTCAGTTCTGCCTCCTCCTGCAATGATTCCTATCGTTGCCCTGCAGTCATCCCTGAATAATTTCAGCTTTCCTGAAGGAAGCTGCACTGAGATTCCTGTTGGAAGCTTGCTGATTATCTTTGCAGCTGTGCCTGAAGACCTGCAGAATTTTCCGCCGTCTCCCGGGCTGCTTTCAATATTGTAAATTTGAGTTCCTTCCGGTATATTTTTCAGAGGAAGGACGTTTCCAATGTTTGGCTTTGCATCATTTCCAGCCTCGATAAAATCTCCTACTCTCACACCTTCAGGAGCAGGTGATAAATATTCTTCATCTTTCTTGAATCTTACAAGAGCCAATGGAGCAGAATGCCCTCTGCAGTGAATAAGATCTATAATCTCTCCCTTAGTATCCTGACTGTAAGCTGGAGGGTGCCTTGCAGATCCCTTATACTTGAAGCTTGGAGCTCTGTAAGTCGGGCCTCCCTTTCCTCTTGCCTGCTGAATCAGATTTTTTCCCATTTACATCAACCCTAGCTGGGTAGCAATATCAATCGCAGGAGTCTCCTTCGAGAACCTGATGTACGCTTTCTTTCTTCCTTTTATATCGACAAATGTGTTAACTCTATCAACCTTAACCTTGAATGATTTTTCTATTGCTTCCTTGATATCTTTCTTATTTGCCCGTTTGTCAACTATAAAAACAAGCTTGTTCTCAGACTCCATAAGCCTGATTGATTTTTCAGTTGACAATGGGTATTTGATTACTTGATGACTTTCCATTTGAATCACATGAACATTTTCTCTTTTCCGAGCTTCTCTATTGCAGCTTCGCTCCATAGTGTAAGCCTTCCAGGCACAGCTCCAGGAGCAAGAAGCTCAGCGTTTACATTCTTAACTTCGACGATATCTACGCCAGGTATATTGGCTGCAGATTTCATCAGGTCGCATGATTTTGAAACAATGAATAATGGGCCAACTCTCTTCTTGTATTTTCTTGCTCTGCCCTTTCCTTTTCCTGCACGGATTGTCTTTACAGCAGACCTTGCAAGCTCGTCCTTAAGCCCAATCTTCTCAAGCATGCTGATAATCTCTTTTGTTTTCTTAAGCTCTTCAACCTTTGATTCCAGTATGAAAGGATAATCCTTAGGAACTTTGTGGCCCCTTTTTTCAACAATAGCCTTTACCACTGTAGCAGCAATAGCGCTCCTTATGGCTTTTCTGCGCTCTTTTTTGTTTATCTTCTGCTCAAGTATCTTTTCTGATTTTGGAGGGTGAGCCCTTCTTCCGCCTACTGTGTTAGGTGCAAAAGCTCCAACCCAGAACATCCTTGTTCCCCTTCTGCTAAGTATCTTTCTAGGGGTTCTTGAGATTCCAAATCCATAACATCCTCTGTAATCATGCCTTCTCTTTGATATAATTGCAGATGCTCTTGTTCCAGCACCTGGTGACGCACCATAACTCTGCCTATTGCAGCTCTGTATAGCAAGAACAGCCCTTAATATAATATCTGGCCTTATCTCCTCGCCAAACTGGCTTGGAAGCTCCATATCCTTCTTCTTCTCGTTTGATGCTGAAATTATTTTTAGTTTCATTTTATTTCTTCAAGTCAATATTAATATAATTTATTGCAGGGGCTTCTTTTGGAACTTTGTGATTTCCCCTTATAGCATGAGTGAATCTGATAAGCCTTTTTGCTGGCCCAAAGATAGAGCCTTTCACTAATATATATGGATTCTTTATTATCCCGTATCTTATAAATCCTGATGCAGGGTTTATCTCCTCAGGCTTTGAGCCTATCTTTAGCAGCCACTTGTTGTATTCAACTCTCTGGTGATATCCCATCTGTCCTGCATGAGCAACCCTGTACATAGTGTGGCCTTGTGCAGACCATCCTCCAAGAGAACCAACACTTCTTACTCCCTTCTCAGTCTTGTGGTGTTTTAGTGAAACTCCGAATCTTTTTACTGGTCCCTGGAACCCTTTCCCTTTGGTAATAGCATGGATATCCATCAGCTGGCCTTCCTTGAAAACATCAGTAACATTGATTTCCTTTCCAAGATTCTCTTTTGCCCACTTTAGCTTCTCGTCCTTTGAGCCTCCGATATTAATCTCGAAAAGCTCTGGTTTCTTCTTTCCGATTGTGGTAAGCTTTGGGCTTGTATTAATAGTAACCTTGATATCATCAAATTCTTTTACATCTTCAATCTTAGAATTAACCTTCTTTGGGAAGCTTATCCTTCTCTCAAGCTCCTTGTCAAGTTTGTCAGAAAGAACCTCAGAAACAAGCTTTAATCCTTTTATTGTTTTTTTGTAGAATTTAACAGAAGAAACTTTGGCTGGAGGGCACTCAATAATCGTCACAGGGTATATGATCTCTTCGCCCTTTGTGAGCGCCTTTGGCCTGTTATCTGTGACTGCCACATGAGTCATTCCTACTTTATATCCTGCGAACTCAAGCGGCTTAGCCTCTTTTGAAGAAATCCAAGTCCTTACTCTAGCAAAACTCCTTTTGGCTCTTTTTCTAGGCCAAAACTGCATGCTTCCGTGTCTTGGATTCTTTGCTTTTCCCATCTTGGTTTATGTATATAGGTTGCTTTATTCACCTCTATGAGATAACTCAACCTTATCTGTTCTTGAGTTGGATCAAAAAAACCTTTTGTTGAAGCCCTTTATAGAATTCAGTAACTTGTCGTGTACTGAAAAGGCTCCTTTTCAGGCTCTTGAATATTTTTTAACTGTATTTAAACTTCGATTTAAATACTACTATGCTGTGGAATAACAGGCTATTTATAAAGATTGCTGTTTATTGACTTCCTGTGCATTTTCCTTGAGCTGCTGCCTATATTGCCTTCTCATCTCTTTTTGCTCTTCTGTAAGCCTGGGCTTGCTTGCTTTTGGTTCAGCCTTGTCTGCGTTGCTTCTTCCAAGGGCCTTTATCCTTATCTTTGAATAATTAACAGGATTCTTTACCTTCCTGCATATACTGTCAGGAACACAACATCCTATATCTGAGTAATACATCTTGTTGGAGCAGTTTGGAGGCAAAATTCTTTTCTTCTGCTGCTTATGGTATCTTAGTTGGCCAACAAGAAGGACTTCTCTTAATGGTTCATTGTTCTTTTTATTCCATTCCTTAAGCGCGGACTCTATCTTATCGTAATCCCACCCAACACAGTTAAGGAAGTTCACCAGCGTAAACAAAGATCTTTTTCTTCCGTCCTCTATGCCGCCAAGAATCTTTTTTATGCATGGAGGGAATAAGTCAGCAGGCATTGCCGATTTGGGTATTTCATACTCCTTGCTGAGGTTGATTTCCTTTGGATCTGTTTCTTCATCCACTATAAACCTGAATGCATCATCCATAATCCTTGAGCCCTCGTCAGGCTTTGCATTGTCTTTGTCAAGGAACCTGTGCTTGGTTACTTTGACATTTTCAGGCTTTGCAAACTCTTTCCTGAACTCGAGAATCTTCTCAGGGTTGAAAGGAATTGAAGCAAGGCCTGACTTTTCATGCAGTGAATAAGGCATCCTATAGAGGTGCCTTGAAGAGATAAGTATGGTGTCAATATCGATTATTGCTTCTATCTTTAGGAGCTTGATAAAATCCGGGCTGCTGCATCCGCATGATTTCTTTTTGAAGGAGCTTTTCTTCGCATCGTAGGATTCCTCAGCCATGAACTCAATATCGTCGCTGTTTACAATGACTTCTTTGTACTCATGCTCAACCTCCTGGACCTTTTTGTTGCAGTTCCTGCATTTCCAGTAAGTAAGAGCATCAATATCTTTTCCAAGCAGGGTTCCTAGTTTGTCTATATTTACCTTGAACCTCTTTCCGAATATAATCTCATCATGAGCGACCTGGATATGGTTCTTTCCAATATACTCAAGAAGGTATGCTGCAATCTTTCTTGCAGCATCAGGGAATCTTTTCCTGGTTTCTTCGGTTCCCTTTATTTTCGGAAATACCTCAAACGGAACACCTATATGAAATCCTTTATTGCCAGAGAACTTTGCAGATATAGAAGTTAGCCCAAGCTCTTTCAATGATTTTATTATGAGCCACGCAGTTATCTTTGATATGCTCCACACAGGGCAGTCAATGTCAATAACTAAATCCCATCCAGACCTTAAGTCTTCCATCTCCCCTTTGCGCATATTGGGATCAAGCCTTAATGGGTTGCTCCACAACTCTTCGGAAGCATGGAAAGAGGTTGCACCTTGCTTTGCAAGCTCGAGGATATCTGCAGGATAGTTAAGGACGTCTGGCCTTTTCCCAAATCCCTTGTCGCCAAACCTTACTGCAACTTCCCTGTCTTTTGCATTCCTGACTATCTCATTTTGGATATCTTCTCTTTTATAATATGGCAAGGTTACAGCTGGGCCTATCATTTAGCAACTTGAGTACAAGAATCTTTTTAAGTTTATATCGTTTTCTTTGTTCTCATGAGTGTGTCAGAGCGTTTTATAATTTCAGATACGTACGGCCCTCCAAGGGTGAGGGTTCGTAGCGTCGTAACTCCTGATGAACATATTGTGACAAGGGAACAGTCAGTCATAGGAGCATATCATGTTTCACTTTGTCTTGCCTTAAGCATAATGGACAGAGAAAATGGAGTTTTCTCGCTTGCACATGTTATGTGGGGAAGCCCATCCAGGCGCATACCTTCGGATACAGTTGTTGATAAACTTGTTGAGGAGATTGAGAAGCAAGGCGGAAGAAGAGACCACCTGGAAGCGTACCTGGCAGGAGAAGTAAGGCAAAAGCCGCCTTTGAACAATTCACATATTATAGCAGAAAGACTAAGGGCCCACCACATACCTCTTAGGCAGGAAGATATTGGAGGGTCTCACACAAGAAATGTTTATCTGTATGTTCCTGAAGGTCGTGTAGAGGTCTACAGGCTTTTTGGATGAATACACACATTGTGTGTATATCTTATAGAACAAGATGCTGGCAAAATCCGAAGAGATAAAGGAAGAGATAGAGCAGCTAAAGCAAAGCGGCACTATAATAATAGTGGAAGGTATCAAGGACAAAAGGACGTTAAGCCAGCTCGGCCTCAAGAATATATTCACTTTAAGCAGAAAGCCGATTTTCTCAATCATTGAAGAATTAGCAGAGAAAAAGAAACCAGTCACTATTCTTACAGATTTTGACAAGAAAGGAAAAGAGCTCTACCAAAAGCTTAACTCTAGTCTTCAGAAACTTGGAGTTAAGATTGACAACTCTTTCAGGCAATTCCTCAGGAGAAACACAAGACTAAGCCACATCGAGGGATTGGCAAGTTATATAAATAACCTTGAACAATAATTGTAAAAATGAGATTCAAGCTCCATTTTGCGTCATTGATAACGCTGGGAATAATTGCAACATTTCTTTTTTCTATAGTATGGCTCATAGCGTATGAGCTTGGAGCGATAAGCGCCCCTTTACTGATTATAGGCACAATCATATTTAATCTGATTGTGTGGTTTGTTAGCCCATATATCCAGACCTTTATCTATAGGTTTGTTTACAAAATAAAGTTCTATACACTAGATGAGTTTGCAAGTGTCGATTCAAAACTTGCAAAGTTCATAAAGGATGTATGCAACAAAGAAAATCTGAAGATACCTAAAATTGGTTTGATTGACGACGATAATCCCACAGCATTCACATATGGTTCAGCTGCATTTAATGCAACAATTGTATTTACTCAGGGCCTTTACGTATATCTTGATGAGAATGAAAGAAACTCAGTAATAGCTCACGAAATCGGCCACATTCTACACAGGGATTTCATAATAATGACCATTGCAACAACAATGGTTCAGCTTCTTTATGAAACATACAGAATCCTTATGAGGGCAGTAAGAACAAGCTCTGGCGGAAATAAAAAAGGCAATGGCAAGGCAGTTGCATTAGTCATAGCAGTCATTTCTTTTGTGTTCTACTGGATATCCTCTTACTTGCTGTTATACTTAAGCAGGGTAAGAGAGTATTATGCAGATGAGTTTGCAGCACAGCAGGTTGCACATCCTGATCACCTCTCAATGGCATTTGTTAAGATTGCATATGGAATAGTTGCCAAGAAAAACGACAAAAAGTCAGAAGACCTGCTTAAGAGCACAAAAGCATTAGGAATATCTGATACAAGCGCAGCAAAAAACATGGGTCTTGCTTATATGAACCTGCACAAGCGCGCAGACAAGCTAGACAATGTAATGCTTTTTGACTTAGTAAGCCCCTGGGCAAAAGTCCTTGAGCTTGGCTCAACACACCCATTGACTGGAAAGAGGATAAGAAGGCTTTCAGACATGGCAACGGAAAAAGGCCTTACCTCAATATTTGACTTTGATAATTTAATGAGAAAAGAAACTCACGTTGACAAAGGAAAACTATACAAGGGATTTTTCAAAGACGTCTGGATTTATTATCTTCCAACCTTGCTTACATTAGCCACCATAGTCTATGGACTAGTTTCCAACATAAGATTCCTTACACTTATCCCAGCAGCAATCGGTTTGGGCATATTGATAAAGAATGAATACAAATTCACATCAAAGCCTGCAGAGCCAACAACAGTGTTTGAGCTTATGTCTAACATTTATGCTTCTCCAATAAGGGGAACTCCGGCATTGCTTGAGGGAGAAATCATAGGAAAAGGCGTTGCAGGATACAGGCTTTCAGAAGACATGATGATGCAGGACAGCACAGGCCTGATGTACCTTAACTATGAGTCAATGTTTGGCGGGATTGGAAACCTCATATTTTCCTGGAAGCGCGTTCAGCAGCTGATTGGGCAGCCAATAAAGGCAGAAGGCTGGTTTATACGAGGCCTTACACAAAGGCTTGACTTAAGGCTGTTGACCTCTGAAGGAACAGTAATAAAGAGCGCGATAAAGATCTGGTCAGTTATCGGAGGAATCTTATTGATGGCTTTTGGATTGTTCTTGTACTTTACTTTCGGTGCAGGACTAGCGGCAATTTAATTTATCTTCAGTCTACTCATACTCTTTCTCAAACACATCCTTTATCTGCTGAGCCTTCTTAGGCCCAATCTTCTCGACTTCCTTAAGCTCGTCAACAGAAGCATTCACAAGACTCTTTATCGACTTAAACGCCTTAAGCAAAGGCTTTGCAAGGGTCATTCCAACTCCAGGAAGCGCAGATACGACATACTCCTGCATCTCTTTAAGAGAGCTGGTTCTTTTTTCTCCGTGAGGTGTAAAATCCTTATCGCTTACTTCCTGCTCCCTTTTTGCAATTATCTGAAGCAGTGCAGCAGTCTCCTTTGGATTGCGGCTGTGAAGAATAGGAATCCCGTAGCTTACAGCAATTGTCGCAAGCATTCCGCGAATCGCATTTGCGTGGATGTTCCTCAGTGAATAGATATCATCAGTGCCTTCAATCAGTATAACCGGCCTGTCAAAATTCCTTTTCAGCTCCTTTGTCTGCTGCAAAAGCCTGCCGTCAATTATTGAATTGACAAAGTCTTCCTGAGTCTTAAACTCAACGCCAACTCTCGAGCTTAACAGGTAATCAGCATTATCGAGCTTCTCGAGTTTAAGGTCAGCACCAAGGTCAACAAGCTCTTTTATTGTTCCAGAGCCCTTCTCGCGGAAGTCAGCGATAATCTTTACTTTTTCACCCTCGCCAGAGAACTTATCAAGGCTTTCCTCTTTTTTCCTTCCAAGCTCAAACGAAATCTTGCTCTTAAGAGCCTCAAGGTTCCTGTACATCCTTTTCTGCTTGTGGTGCGCGCTCCACCTATATCCCTCGTCGCGGGTTCCCTCAGTCATAAGGATTATGACTCTGCCTTTCTCAAGCCTGCCAGTACGCCCCTTTCGTTGGATAGTCCTTATCGCAGAAGGAATTGGCTCATAAAAGATAACCAAATCAACTTTAGGGATATCAAGCCCTTCTTCGCCAATAGAAGTTGCGACAAGAACATTAAACTCTCCAGCCCTGAACTCATCAAGAATTGCCTTCTGCTCTTTCTGGCTTAGTCCTGTTCCGCTCTTCTTTGCCTGGCCGACGAAAATCTTTGCCTTTACCCCTTCAATGTTGTTCAGCTTCTCTTCAATATCAGACGCATTGTCGCGGTACTGGTTGAATACAATTACCTTCACATCACTATTATTTGAGACCTCTTTCTGAACCATGTCCTGAAGCTGGATTAGCTTTGGATGCTCCACTTTTTCCTCAACAAGCTTGTTTGTCTTTATGAGAGCAGCCCTGAAATTAACATCAGCAACAATATTTTTTACAGCCTTTACTTTTGAAGTAACAGACTCGTTTTGGAGCTTCTCAAGATATTTGTTCAGCGCAATAACTCCCTGCGACTCAAGAAGCTCAAGTGCGTGGTACATCTTCATAACCTCAGCAAGAACAGAAATAGCGTTCCACATTACAAAGTCATTTTCTCCTTTGGATATTCTCCCCCTAAGCTGCCCCTGCAATGCAAGCAGTTCTGTCTTTGAAACAAACCCCACATCAGTTCTTTGGAGAATTCCCCACTGTTTTAACTTGAGCAGCCTTTCTTTTAAGAACCCTTTCAACAGCTTTTGTATCTCAACAAACGGCTCTGGCAATGAGACCTTTACCCAGCTTAAGTCAACCTCCTGAACATAAGGCTTGACATCAGGGTCATCATCAGTCCTTACTTCTATCGCATCAATATGCAGGTTGCCGCAAACTTCTTTTATCTTCTCCATATCAGAGCCAGGGGAAGCAGTCAGTGCGATAATTTTCGGGTATTTTGCTTTTTTCTGGTATTGCTTTGCAACAAAAACATAAGCATAGTCTCCGACTGCGCGGTGCGCCTCATCAACACCAAGCAAAGAAACCTCTTCAAGATTTATCCTCCCAGAAATAATATCATTCTCAAGACCCTGAGGTGTAGAAAATACAATCTTTGCAGTCTTCCAGAGCTCAGCGCGCTTATCCGGGCTTACCATTCCGGTAAAAACAGCCATATCAGACTCACCAATATCAAAGTGCTTCTTGAAAACCTCAAGATACTGGTCAATCAATGGCTTTGTAGGCCCGATAAAAAGTATCTTTGAGCTTGGATAGCTCTTAAGCCTGTGTGCAGCAAGCATAAGAAACACATTCGTCTTTCCCATCCCAGTAGGCAGTACGACTAAAGTGTTGTATCTTATGCACTTTGCAAGAATAGTTTCCTGGTATAATCTAGGAGTAAAGTCCTTAATCATGGAGAAATAATAATTGATTTAGCTTTATATAATTTAGTAATCATGCCCCGGGCATAAGATTTCGTACTCATAAGCCTTAAGCTTTTTGAGGCTGCTTTCCATCTTTGACGGAACAGACGTGGGCAAGTCTATCCTTCCGTAGCCATTGTAAAACAAAGTATCTCCTGAAAAAAGAATCTTTTTATGCCCATACCACAAGCATATGCTTCCTCTCGTATGGCCTGGAGTGCTTATCACTTTAAGGCCTGAGAAATCTTTTAGAGGATTAATCTCGACATTCTTGATCTTGTCCACTATAAACGGGTCAAGTATTGCGCCGTGAGGGTCTTTCTTAAAATCCTCAATCTCTTCTTTTGATGCATAGAACTTCGCATTCGGAAACAAGTCAAAATTCCCTGAATGGTCATAATGAAGATGGGTAAACACAACTCTGTCGATCTTGCTAAAGTCAACAACCTTGCCAAGAAACTGCTGGATAAAATGCCTGTTAAGCCTCGCACTTGTGTCTATTATAATCTTTTCATCAAAGTCCAGGAAATAAACATTCCCCTCACTTGATACTTTCCAGATTTTGTCAGAAATTTTCTTTATCATACTAGAACTTTAAATCCCTTAAAAGGCCCTTGTCATATATGTAATAACAGATAAGGGCACCAAGAACAAAGAGAACACTCATTATCTCACGTTCTCCCCTATATGCCCCAAGAAGGTAGCCTATAAGGAATCCGATTATGATTATCATATAAGGGAATATGCCTCTTCCTTTTCTATCGTATATCATCCTTCCTGCAATAAGGCCGCAGGCAAATATTACCATATAGCTTACAACAGCACTTGGAGCAAATAATGCAAAAACAAATCCTGATATTAGCAGTACAAAGAACCACCACTCTGCCCAGTTCTGAAAATAATTAAATCCCATTTAAGGCCCCTTATAGTTTATTCTCTCGAAGAAAACATAGTAAGCAAGCCATCCTATTGCGCCTATCAGCAGTGCACCAAAGATAACTATCCATCCTGGGAGTTTGCTTAAGAGAAGCAACGCAGCACCTATAATACTTAGATAGCTGAAAACATAAGCAAGCCTTGAGCCCCAGAAAGTTCTGCTTCCATCAAGCGGAGGAATGGGAAGCATTGTGTAAATAGCAAATGCCACATTGAACAGTATCGCCTTATGAATCAACGGGCTGGAACTGAACCCAGACATCATTCTGAAAAACAATGCAAGGAGCATACTTGCTATGGGCCCCATAAGTGCAATCATCCCCTGGCCGAAATAATTAAGGCCGTATCTCCACCATCCAAGCCTGTGGCCTGCCATATGGTGAATAAGGATTCCGCCAGGAAGCAAAAGCCATACGCGACCATTTGTTACAAATGCGATAATAACTCCAAAAAGCAACCCAAAAGTAAACAGCCTGTATTCTGCCCTATAGCCTGCCTGCAGTGCAGCAATCCTTTGAACAGAAAGATGAACAAGGAATGAGACAGTTACGATAAGGATGGCGTTGAAAAGATTCCTTGCGCCTATAGAGAGGCTTGGCTCTGTGCCGCCCCACTCTTTAAATGATATTATGAACGCAATAACAAGTATGGTTACAACAGTACTGCTCACTTCATTAGGCGTGAACTTAAAGTACCTTTTGGTCTTGTCAACTAAATCAACAATCTCTCCCATCTTATCCTTCAAATTTAGTTTTTTGGTATATAAATATTGTTGTTTTATCCGAAAGTCACAGAAAAGCTGATTTCAGGCTTCTTTATTATGCTGATAATCTCTTCTTCATGGCCTGCCCCTAAGATGGCCAATACCTGTTTGTCAGGATTCTTTTCCATCAGGCTGCTTAATCTGCGGGCCATAATCTCGTTTCTTTCTTCAACAAGCACCCTGTAGACATTAGGGTACCTCTCTTTAACCTGCTTGATAAGCTTGTTTATAAGCTTCTTCTCAGGAACTTTAGTGAGGTCAAATTCAACCTCTTTTTTTCTCAGGACAAATGCCTTGAACAGGTCAGCAAAGAAGTTCCACCTTTCCTTCATGCTTAATGACCTCGAAAGCCTCTTTAAAGTAATTTCTATGTCTTGGTCAACCAATGCAAGCTCAAGCTTGTGCTTCTTCGCAAGCTTGATAGCAAGCTTCATCTCAGAGCCAGGCTCAACATTCACTATCTGCCCAAGCTTTGACTCAACCCACGACCCAATCAATGAAAAAACAAATCCCCTGAACCCAACGCGCCTTATATCATACAGCCTTACCCTACCTCTTGGCTTATGGGTGAGCGCGTAAAACCTCTTGGCATCAAGCTCCAAGGCTATTATCTCTGGTTTTTCATCTTCAATAAACTTGCCGACCTCATCAAGGCTCTGCTTGGCGATATGCGAGGTTCCTATAATCGTGAGGTTCTTGTACTTCATAAACGCGTTTAGTGCGCTATTTTATTTAAATCTAGTGATACTTTCAAACCGAATACTTTAAATATTGGAAGATATTTGTTAAAACTATCAAGATAAAAAAGGTGGTACATGATGTTAAAGATGAAAAGAATCACTGAAACATACGATATGAAGGTTTATACTGACACAGGAGAATATTTTGGAGATGTTGAAGAAACAATACTTACCCAGACAAAAATATTTGGATGGAGAGTAAGGGCAACAAAGGCATCTTTCCTTAATAAGGTCCTTGGCTCAGCAAAGGGAGTTATTGTCCCTCACCAGCTTGTAAAGAGCATCGGCGATGTGATGATAATAAGCAAGGCTGCTGTCCCAAATTACAGCAGTGAAGAAGAAAGTTCTGAAGCTTAAATTTGTTTATTTCACTTATTGCAATTTCTATTTAGTCTTGATTATACCTTTCTGCCAGTTTTGGACCTAGCGCCTTATCAGAAGGCCTGTAAACAGCGCAGGCAACGTGATTCCTAAAAGCAGTATCTAGTTCTCCAAACGTAACTAATGTATTCTTTGCAACAAGCTCATCAGACCTTGGCAATGGAGCTTTAAAGATATAATAAGCAAGCTCTGTCTCGGGATTAACCACAACATGGACCCTCTTCCTTTCCGGGACAGGCACACCTTCCTCTCTCCTTACATATATGAAACTCTCAAGTGGCTTGTCTCCTAAAAGCTCTTTTGTCTCTTCATGAGGAACAATTTGTGGGTATACGTCAGCATAGATATA
>CAYUUH010000004.1:0-18034 GCA_964447855.1 uncultured Methanosarcinales archaeon
GGATACTCATTTGGCCCGAGCCTTCCAGTTGCTTCAGGGTCAACAACAATATATCCATTCTTGAACTCACCAAGTGCGTGACCTAGCCGGTTATATCTGTCCTGTAATGCATCCAGTATATCATCCTTGCTGCCGCTTCCAAACTCAGTGCGATAATTGTTTAATGAGCCAATCCTTGAGCTCGGCCCTGCTATCCCAGCATATGCTTGGTCCTCCAGTTTCTCTCTGAGCGACTTTTCCTGTGCGCTTAATGCTTCCCCTGTGTTTAATTTCCTGTTTACTCCCTGGTAAAACTCAATGAGCTTTTCATCAACCTGGTCACTGGAAACTCCCAATACTCCTGCTAATGCAGCTCTCTGGCTTGGGGTAAGTGCAGCATCAAGGAGCTCTTTTTGCTTTGCCAGGTCCTTGTTTACCAATTCAAAGAATTCTGACGAATCTTTTGCTTCTAATAATGCAGCGATATCTTCTCCAACAATTGTCCTGTCGATTGTTATTTTAAGAACTTCCAGAGCATTTCCGCCTAAATTATCTCTTACTATATGGGGTTCTCCCTGGCCGTTGAGGTTGGTGATTCTATCATGCCCAGGGAATAGAGCCCAGCTTCCTTTTGTATTTAAAGTCCATACATATTGTTCTCCTGTTTCCAGTGTTGGCGGAACTTCAATCTTGAAATTTCCGCTGAACTGGCCCGTCCTGAATGTCAGTTCTGCTTCGCTGTTCACTAGGGTTTCAACTCTGGTGATTGAATTGTCTTCATTCAAATCTATTGCTAACTTTCCATATTGCAGCAATCCGTTTAATTCTCTAGAGCTTATCTCAGCTGCTCCATCTATTATTAGTCCACCAGAAGTAGGCATAACATCAACAATGTCCGCATGTGCACCAATAGTTAAACCCCTATATACTAACTTTCCTCCTTCCACAAGCATCCTGTGTTGTACTCCATTTGCATCCGTATACATTATCATTGAGCCATCTTGAACCTGGAATAAGTTTCCATTGTTATCGAAGACATATACACCATCATCAGCTACCTTAACTTGTGCTCCATCTTTACCACTAATCACAACTGTTTTATCTATTGATTCAATATCTGTAAAACCAATGACAAAACCGCTTTCTTTTGTTTTAGGGTCTGTTACTGCACTTATTGATTTCAGACTACTCTGACCTCTTAATGATTCTAAGTCGATTCCGCATACACTTCCTGCAGGACATTTGCCGAAGAACTCATTTATGAGCATTCCATTCTGGTATCTGACTCCTTCATTTACTGTAACCTTAACTCCTGGGACTAACCCGTGTTTTTTTTGGAGTGCGTCATTGAATGCAACAGGATTTAGCTGGACAGGCGGCCCTATGTTATCGAGAACATCTCCTGCTGCCAGTTGATCTGAACTTAATGCAGCTTTGCTCTCCAGACGCATATTCCTTAGCTGCGGACCAACACTGGCTATCTGTTCTGGAGTGAACTTATGCAAATCAGCTGGTTTTACTTCAGCACCTGGAGGAGTTAGAGCATTAGCTAATTGGTTTGCGTTAAGCCCTTGCAAATCCTTTGTCGTTACGCTTGGATCGCTTGCAACTTTTGCAATGTCTTGTTCATTAAAGCTTGCTACACAGCAGCTTAGCGCCACAGTTGGTCTATCACTCAACATCTTCTCTCTATAGTAAACAAACTGGTCTGCAGGCTTGTCCATCAACTCTTCGTATGATGGTGTACCAGCATCAACTTTCTGCTCTAAAGGCACCTGAGTGCCAGTTTGCGCTTCAGCAACATCTACACTAATCATGCTGCCTAAGAATAAGAGTATCACAACTATTGAAAACAGCTTTTCAATGTTTTTGCTGGTAGATTTATTCTTCATATTGCAGGTTTTATTATGTTTATGAGGTTGAACACAATAGCTATAGTCATTATAACCATCGCAGGGACCAGGTAAATTAGTATTGCCTTGCGCATGCTCATTTCATGTAGAATCTTTATCCCTATAATTGCAATTATAATTGAGTAGATTGTTGCCGGAATTACCATATAAGGAATCCATCCAAACACAAATGAAGGCGTTGTACTGTAAAGGAAGACTTTCACGGTCTTGTCAGGCCCATAGCCTGCCCTGAAAATCCTTATTATAGCATGGTAGAACAGCCCTACCAAGATTCCTATCCCAAGGAACATGATGATTGTTTCCATATACCACAACAAGTCTACTAAAGATAACCCATCATTGAAGAAGCCGAGCCCAACCATATATAATGGAGTGACCATAGCCAGCATGAGCAAGAAGTACTTTGCAGCCCTAGAGATACCCATCTCCTGCCCAATAACTTCCATAAATACCTTAGGTTTGATTGTTACAGTCAATGCTTTTAGGAAAGCGTCCCGTGCAAACTCTCTAAACTTCATCCTATCACCACAAACTCCACGTTTTTGTAGGCCTTATTCTGCCTGATATCTTTAGCTTCAATAGTGACATTATATCTTCCAGGAATATCTGGTGTGAAAAGTATGATGCAGTTGTCAGTTATCTGGAATAATGAAGTATCATCTGAGCACGTGAAGTCATCACCTTCTTGGTCTGTAACTTCAACTTCCATTAAGAATGGCGCTCCATCTTCCAAATAGATTGTATCATTCATATTAATCCCTGGAGCAGTGTTCTTTTTGAATGAGAAAGCAGACAGGAATATGTATGGCTCCGGTATAGTTTCGTCAGTTATAGAATATATCATGGTGTCTTCATTATAAGGCACAATCTCTATCTTAACATCCTTAAATTCAGACAAATAACTCATATCTACCCAGTCTGGGTCTTCTAGAGTCTTGCTTACTATCCCCCCCAACACATTATAAATATGGAATAGCCTTATTGGGATATTCATGCTGAAGTCTTTTACTTCGTTAGACGATTCTCCCTTCACTCCGACAATTGGATATTCTATATTGAAAACGACCCCCTTAGTTGTTATCTTTACACCAGCAGTGACGTTTTCTGTGGAAATCTCTAAATCTGGGAAAAGGTTGAAGTTTGGGCATGCTGGAAGAGCCTCTTCCATGTAAGTTTCAAGTTGTGATTCCATATCTTTCAGAGTAGGCATAACTGAGCGGTCATTTAGGTAACTATATGCCACATCAGAATAATATGTGGAAACATATTCTTGGGTGATATAGATATACCCGCCTTGCATTCCCATAAGATATAGAGCAGGGACAGCAGTATCTCTTATACAATCTTCAACATGAGTATAAACAGGCTCAAGCAGTGCAGGAACCTCTATTGTTCTTACTAAATCATCTGTTGACGGCTTTAGGGATAGGACTAAGCCTATTCCCACCGCCAAAACGATTCCTAAAATTATGAATAGCGTAATCTGCCCTTGGGTCTTCACTTTTTCTCACCTTTTTTGATTAGATGCTCGATATATGTAGAAAGCTTGATTAGATTCCTGTCGCAGTGCTTTTTCAAGCGCGCATGGAGCTCTTTATCTAGAGAAATACATAACTTGTCCTTTGTCACTTCTTTTTTCGGCATTCTTATTAAGTATTACTAGTAATAAAGGTAATAAAAGTAATACTTTAAGAATCTAGTATTTAAACTTATCGGTGTTTTATAAGTAAAGATTCACTCAGAGTTAGCTTGTTATTGCCTGTCTTGATGAGCTGCAATAACTTTTTGATATAAATTCGTATCACTTGGAACTTGATGCGAAGGAAAAGCATAAGGCATCCCTGCTTTAGGTTCTGAACCATTATTGATTGTCTTAACTGCAGTATCAAAATCACTCCAGTTTGGGACACTTCCTATGTTCCTTTGTCTTAGGCTTATTCTTCCGTCTCCGCTTACTGGTGTAACTGAACCAATAATATATACATCATTTCCAACTAACATATAATCAGTTCCATTAACATTAACAGCACCATACTTCTTTTTGTTAGACTCTTCTACATAAGGCCTTAGAGCCTGCCCTGTTGATGTTCTTATGCCACCAACATCTCCGCAGAATGCAGCTATTCCTGTTGCAGCTAAAACTGCAGCTCCAATACTCACAATTGTTCCTAGGCTTGTTCCTTGAGAACTTCTAATCCTTGTGTGGCTCTGCTTTCTAGGCTGTAAGTCAGCAAGCCTGCTTAATTGATATCTGTCCATCTTATTTCTTAGTCCATAAAAAGTTCATCCATTTCGAATGAGCTTAGGTCTTTTTTGTTCAGCGCCTTTGTGAACTCTTTCTTTTCCTTCTTAAGCTCTTCTACTAGTTCGTTATCGTCCATTTTGGTACCTCAATTGTTTAAGTTCCATTTCTATCTCAGAAAGCTTGAATCTTAAGCTCTGCACTTCCTGCTTAAGGTCATACTGCTTTGTGTCAAGCGATATAATCCACTCAGAAACGCATTCTTTCAGGTGCCTGAATTGCTCAAGCAATCTCCCGAATTCTATGTTTTTCAGTATGTTTATCATGAGATAGTAATGAATATAGGTAGTATATAAATCTTTCGTTTTTATACTACTCTAGAGTAATGACATAAGAAAGGTTTAAAACCGCGACTAAACTCCTGTAGGGCATGAATCTTGAGGAAAGGACAGAGTTGTACAGGGGATATGTCAAGGATATAGCACTCTCACTTAATTACCAGCACTATTCAAAAGGGCAGATAGATCCTACTTTCATTTACGATAAGTATGAGTTAGATTCTAGTGCCGGAAAGATTCTGCATGACTTTGCAGGAGATTACGCAAGGCTGATGCCTTTAGAGTTTGCAGCTGAAGACCGATTTATGGAAAGCATCCAGGGAAGCCAGGCAGTTTATAGAACTGCACTCCGGCTTATGATTGGTGGCGCAGGCATCCTGCTAGGGTCTCAAATTGGAGAATTGATTGACAGCGACATTATCTCTGTGTATTTAGCTGTAATTGGAGCTATGGTCGGAGTGTTTGGGGCTGAAACAGTTCCCTTGAGAAGAATCTCTGCTTGGTCAGCGAGGGTCCCTTACAGAGAAAAAGAATTATTGTTAAATGAGGCTGTAGAATCTGCTGTTAGTAGGCTAATAGAAAGCAATGCACAATTAACAAAGAAAAATAGATATAAATATTCTTGATGATTATATGGGGTAAAATGACATACTACGATGAAATCTCAGAAGGATATGAAGAGCTTCATGGAGAGGAGCAGCTTAAGAAAGTTGAGCTGATCAAGAAATACCTTAAGCCTAAGGCTGAGGATAAGCTTCTTGATGTAGGGTGTGGAACTGGATTAACAACAGAGCCATGGCCATGCAAAAGATATGGCGTTGACCCTGCAAAGAAGCTGATTGCAAGAGCACGGCAGAAAGATAAGATTGAGTATAAGATTGCTCCTGCTGAGAATATACCTTATCCGGATAATCACTTTGATTATGTTGTTTCTATAACTGCTATACAGAACTTTGAGGATATTGAGAAAGGACTTAATGAAATTAAACGAGTTGGCAAGGATAAGTTTGTTTTATCATTCCTTAAGAAATCACCAAAAAGGGAAATCATTGAGAGACTAATCAATAAAATATTTAAAATAAAAAATAGAATTGAAGAAGCAAAAGACTTGATTTTCTTTAGTTTTTAATCAAAGAATCCTTTTGCCTTCAAGAGTTCAGCATTAAGGATTCCGCCGCCAGCAGCACCACGTACTGTGTTGTGGCTTAGCCCGACAAACCTTATGTCAAAGACATTACACGGCCTTAATCTTCCGACTGTGACTGCCATTCCCTTGTCATTATCGCGGTCAAGCTTTGTCTGAGGCCTGTTCTCCTCTTCAAGGTATATAATAGCCTGCTTAGGCGCAAATGGCAATTTTAATTCCTGCGGAACAGATGAAAAACCTTTCCATATCTTCTTAACTTCATCTATTGAAGGCTTCTTAGCTCCAAACTTAACGCTGACACAAGCCATGTGCCCATCTGAAGCAGGAACCCTATTGCAATGTGCAGATATCTTTATGGAACTGTTGTTTGTAATCTTCCCATTTTGGATCTTTCCAAGAATCTTCAGTGGCTCTTTTTCTGATTTCTCTTCTTCACCGCCGATAAATGGAATCACATTGTCAAGTATCTCAGGGAAAGTCTCAAATGTCTTTCCAGCTCCTGAAATAGCCTGCATTGTAGAGATAATCATTTCCTTTACTTCATATCCAGCTTTAATCAAGGCATAGACTGGAGTCATGTAGCTCTGCAATGAGCAGTTTGGCTTAACAGCTACAAATCCCTTGTCCCAGCCATGCGCTTCTTTCTGGTCAGCTATGATACTGACATGCTCATGGTTTATCTCTGGGATAAGCATAGGCACATTATCAGTCCATCTGTGAGCTGAGTTGTTTGAAACAACAGGAATCCCTTTTTCAGCATACTCATACTCTATCTTCTTAATCTCATCCTTGCTCATCTCTACTGCAGAGAATACAAAGTCACATTCTGCGGCTTCGTCTACATTGGATGCGTCATGAACTATAAGGTCTTTGACCTTTGAGGGAATAGGTGTCTTCATCGCCCACCTTCCCTTAACAGCATCAGAATATTTCTTTCCGGCTGAGTTTGGAGAAGCAGCTACATAAACAACATCAAACCAAGGATGATTCTCCAATAACCTGATATAATTCTGGCCAACCATTCCAGTTGCGCCTATTACTCCCACTTTTAGTTTATCCATAGTATAATCACCAGCATTCTCGAAAATAGGGCTATTTAAATACATTGTGTTACATTAGTAACAAAATAACCAAATAATAAAAAGAACTATTTCTTGATAGCTGCTCCAATCATCGAGCCTAATGAGATTAAGCTTGCAGACAGCACAGCCCAGTTTCCGTCAAGGCTGTATCCAAGAAGCCCTGAACCGAACTTTACAATCCACAGCGCTATCACGAAGTAGATTAATCCCATCACAATCAGGATAGCAGATGCAACAAGCCCAACTCCCAGGGACCATGCAGCACCAATCCCTTTCATAACTTTTCCTTTTGCCATTTTAGCACCTCCTCATATTAACATGCTTATTCCAAACAATGCATCTAGAGCTACTAATCCCATAACTATAATAAACTGCCCTGCCCATGCGATTAATGCCCTTACCCACCCAAGCCTGAACATCACTTTGTAGATAAACAAAAGGGCTATGAATGCAACTACTCCTCCAAATATTCCAATCCAAGATTTTATTATAGGAGTAACCAATGCAGCAATAAAGTTTACAATAATCACTTTCAGTAGACTGGTCTTTCCTCCAAGAATCTTGACTGCAAAATACAAAGGCAGCGCAGACAGGATTATTATAATAAACAGCGCAAGACTTGCAGCGCCAAATAGAGCCATATCTCCAAGAGCCATTTTACATCACTCCAACTTGTTTTTCACGTATTGTGTTTAATATGAACCTTGTGTTGGTCCTTTCAACAAAATCATATTTTTGGATTTTTTTCAGGAAAGTGTCCATCTTTCTCCTGTTCTGGAACCTTGCAAGAATCACAGCATCAAAGTCGCCAGTAGTATCATAGACAGCAAACACATTTGGATCATGTGCTATTTCTTTTTCGACCTCAAACAACTTGCCCTTTGCAATTCTTATCTCAATCATAACCTCAACATCATAGCCAAGCTTCTCATAATCAAGGAATACGCTGTATTTTTTTATTATATTATTCTTCTCCAGCTCTTTTACCCTATTCATTATAGTAGCTGTTGATACACCTACGCGCTGGGCTATCTGCCTGTAACTTAACCTAGAATCCTCCTGGAGTATGCTCATTATGTCCTTGTCTGTTTTGTCAATTATCATAAAAACACTCCTAAATCAGGCTTATTGTTAAACATATATTTAAATTTTGCTATCTTTTCTATACATTTGTATATTATTTCCTAATAGTGAACATATATTTAGGTTTATTATCAATTTTATTACCATAACTAAACATATGTTAATTATTATGCTATTTATTAAACATTTGTTAAGTAATTACTTGGAAAAGTATATAAATAGGCATTGTATTTAGATTAACATAAAAACCTGAGGGGTGTAAAAAATGCCAATGTTAAACGCAAAAACAAAGGATGATGTAATAAAACTGTGTGATGAATATGATGTCAAGTTCATCAGATTATGGTTTACTGATATTCTTGGCAAGCTAAAGAGCTTTGCAATCACAAGGGCAGAGCTTGAAGATGCTATGGAAGGCGGGGCAGGATTTGACGGTTCTTCAATTGAAGGTTATAGAGACATTGAGGAATCAGACATGGTTGCCATGCCAGATCCAACAACATTGCAATTGCTTCCATGGCAGTCAGATGAAGGCAAGAAGGTTGCAAGGATGTTCTGCGATATAGTAACTCCTGAAGGAAAGCCTTACGAAGGAGACCCAAGGTATATATTAAAGAAGCAGCTTGAGAGGGGCAAGAAGCTAGGATATACTTTCTACTTGGGCCCTGAGCTTGAGTTTTTCTACTTTAAGAGTGATAAGGCAACAGAGATTGTGGAACAGGCAGAATACTTTGACCTGGAACCATTAGACATCACAACAGAAGTAAGAAAGAAAACAGTTCTTGCCCTGGAAGAGATGGGATTGCAGATAGAGCGAGAGCATCACGAGGTTGCACCTTCACAGCACGAGATTGATATAAGGTACTGCGAAGCATTGAAGATGGCAGATGATGTGCAGACTTACAAGGTTGTTGTAAAGGAAATAGCAAGAAAGAACGGCCTTTATGCAACATTCATGCCAAAGCCAATCTATGGAATTAACGGCTCTGGAATGCATACGCACATGTCTTTCTTTAAGGACGGAAAAAACCTTTTCTTCGGAAAAGATGACCCGCACCATATATCAAAAGAAGGAAAAGCATATATCGCAGGAGTATTAAAGCATGCAAGAGAATTCTGCGCAGTAACCAACCAGTCAATAAACTCTTACAAGAGGCTTGTGCCTGGATATGAAGCACCTGTTTATGTTGCATGGTCGACAGCGAACAGAAGCGCGATGGTAAGGATTCCAAACTTCAGGCCTGGAGCAGAAAAAGCAACAAGAATGGAGCTTAGGTGCCCTGACCCATCAGGAAACCCTTATCTGCAGTTTGCAGTAATGATTGCAGCAGGTCTTGATGGAATTGAGAAAGGCTACAAGCTTGGAGAGCCAACCAATAGGAACATATTCCACATGAGCGCTGAAGAGATGGAAAAACTGAATATTCCAACTCTGCCAGGAAACCTTGGAGAAGCAATCGAGCTGACAGCAAAGTCTGAGCTTGTAAAGAAGGCACTTGGAGACCACGTATTCAACAGATTTGTAGAGATTAAGAGAAGAGAGTGGGACGAATACAGGATGCAGGTAACTGAGTACGAGATAAAGAACATATTGCCTTCAGTATAAGGCAATTCTTTAATTATTCTTTTCTTTTAATTCTGCTTTTTTTATTATCAGTTCAGCGACATTAGCTGACTCTTCTTTAATTTCTGAGTCAATTATACTTATTGATTTTCTGAATATGGGGCCGTCTATCATCAAGGTCTCAAATTCGCCGCCTTCCCCGGCGATATTAAATCCAATCTTCTCATCTAGTTTTACCAGTGAGTCTATCTCTTTATTTGTTATTTCTTTGTTTAACCATCTCTTGTCTAACCCTTCTGCCATTACTTTAACCATCATAAACCTAAATCCGTTATTGAGTATTTCTCGTATCTCCGTCTCCTGATTAATATGCCATAATGGCGCAAATATCTTTAATCCAAGTGAGTCAGCAACCTTCTCAATTCTGTCCCTTTGATAGCTTGAGAACAATGCTCCAGTCACAATGCCTTCGATGCCATATTTTTCTTTTGCATGTTTTAGTGCTTTCTTAAGGTCTAAAAGCTCTTTTTCTTTCTCTCCGGCAGTTTCCTGCTCAATCAATGGGATTCCTATCGACTCTGACTGTAGTTTAACCAAGTCGATTGCAGGAGTGTGGAACATATATGAGTCTTTGTTTGCGCTCTTTAGGCTTATCATACACTCAATAGAGTAGTTTTGCTTCATCATGACATACATCGCATAGATGCTGTCTTTTCCTGATGAGACAAGCGCTCCAAGCTTTACGTTGTGAGCTGTATAAAATGTTCTTAGATATTCAGAGATTCTTTTGTACTTGTTCTTCTTTGCAAGCTTTTTTAGGGATTTGTGGAAATTAGAGCCGTACTGGGCTGCTTTCTTCTTTCTCTCAATAACTTCGTTAAACAGTCCCATCTCTTTTGCAGTATCTCTTAGGATAACTTTGTCCATATAATTCACTATCTTATATTTTGCAGGAATCCTTAGTGAATATTCGACAAGCTTTTTGTCAAGGAACGGAAGTCTTAGCTCAAGATTGTAGTTCATCGTTATCACATCATCGCGATAATTGTCTCTTTCATACATCTTTAGAAGACCAGAAACGCATTCCTTGTTTATGTTGCTTGATTCCTTATGCCTCTGGTAGCCCCCAAAAATCTCTTCAGAGCCAAGGCCTGAGAATATCACCTTACATCCGTCTTTCTTAGCTTGCCTACATGCAGCATAAAATGTCAATGCAACTCCAACCTTGACAACATTAGAATCTTCTATTAAGGGCACTATCTCTTTTATATGTTTTTCAACCTCTTTTCCGTTAAGCTTTAGGACTTTTAGATTTAGTCCGAGCTTTTCTGCCGCCTTTTTTGCAGATATAAGGTCTTCAGGAACACTCATCTGGGGGTCGTCGAAATACGCAGTATAGCATACAAAATCCTGGCCTAGTTCTTTAAGTAAAAATGCAATCAGAGTACTATCAATGCCGCCCGAGAACAGAACTCCGAACTTTCTTTCTGGAACCCTCTTTTCAACGGCATTTTTAATCAATACTTTGAGGTTCTCAATAATCTTTGACTTATTCTCCTTCAATTCCGGAGTAATCTTGAAGAAATCTCTCTCTATGAACTTGATTTTATCTTTCTCTAAGTCATAGACTAGTATCTTTCTTGGGTTTAGCTCGTTGATATTCAGGTATCCTAGTTTTTCAAGAGCCTTTTTTTCTGAAGCAAACGCAAACCCCTCTGCATGTGTAAACCACAAAGGCTTTACACCAAGAAGGTCTCTTGCAAGAACCAATCTGCCATCCTTAAGATAAGCGCATGCATAAACGCCGTCAAGTTCTTTTACTACATCTTTGATATCGAACTTATCCAATAATTTTAGAAGAACTTCGCTATCATTACCTGCATTTAGCCTATATCTTTCATTGAGCTCTTTCCAGTTGTATATCTCGCAGTTAACAGATATTACTCCCTGCCCTTTTATTGGCTGTTTTACAGCTCCGACTACTGAATGAAGGCAGTGGCCGATAGTGAATCTTTCCTGGGAATAATAGCCTTGTGCGTCAAGTCCCCTGTTTTTTATCACACTGATTCCTTTTTCAGCCAATGATTTTGAATTGGTTCTTCCGAAAATACCTATAATCCCGCACATACTCGAGAAGAAGTAAATCTGGTTTATAAATTATTTTATTTCTTTCTCCCTATAAATATTAAGGATAAGCCTCGTTCTTGTGTTCTCAACAGAAGGCTCATGCTGGAGCTTTTTTACGAAATTGTCAAGCTCTCTTCTTGTGCGGAACCTTGCGAGAATCTCGCCGTCAAAATCACCGGTCATGTCTATAACCCTGAATACGCTTGGGTCAGCTGCGAGCTTCTTTGCAAGCTCGTAGAATCCGCCCTTCTTTATCTTCAGGTCAATGAGTACCTCGATGGCATAACCTAGCTTTTCATAGTCTACGATTATCGTTTTCTTTTTTATCACGCCAAGCTTCTTAAGCCTCTGTATGCGGTTATTCACCGTACCAAGGGCAATATTGCATTTTGAAGAAATCTCGCGGTTTGTCGTGTCTGCGTCAAATAGGAGGATATTCACTATTTTCTTGTCAATGTCGTCGATTTCTGTGTTCATTTTGCTTGCCATACAATATGATATAAATGAACTAATATATAAAATTTGTTGTATTTTTGATATTTTGTTCAGAAAACGCGCAGAAATTTATTTAAATAACTAACTTGATTAGGTAATCATGCCTGACAAAATAATCAAGGAGTTAGCTGACATAATCCTTAGCCATGACCAACCTAATCTTGATATTGCAAGACAGAACGACATAAAGCTTGGCTTGAGGAATGAAGATGGTTCCGGGGTTGTTGTAGGCATGACTACAAAAGGAACTGTAAGGGGCTATGTAAAAGGCTCAGATAACAAAGTTCAGCCCGTTGAAGGCAAGCTGATGTATTGCGGAATAGATATCCATGAGATAGTTAATGCCCATACTGACAGTTTTGGTTATGAGGAAACAGCATACTTGCTGTTGACCGGGATATTACCTACTCAGACTCAGTTAGAAAGATTCTCTCAGTTCATGAAAGAAAGGGGAAGTGTTTCTCATAGGTTTATCCAGAATCTTATCCAGAACACAACGCCACATATGATGAACTCTTTGCAGTTAGCTCTTCAGAGCCTTTATGAGGAAGCCCACTTTCAGTATAGCCGCGCCAAGAAACAAGAAATGGATCCGGACTCAACATCTATAGAGGCTGTTACTTTGCATAGTGTAGATATACTTGCAAGGTTCCCTGCTTTAGTTGCTTACACTAACCAAATAATGGACTTCAAATATGGCAAAGGAAATCTCCATATAGTCAATGGAGGTCACGAGCTTGATTATGCACCTCATTTCTTGCATATGTTCCATGCAGGTAGGCCTATCACTAGGGAAGAGGCTCTTCTTATGGACTTATTCCTTGTTCTTCATGCAGAACATGGAGGCGGAAATAACTCAACATTTGCTACTAGGGTAGTTTCTTCTGCAGAGACAGATACATACAGCGCAATCAATGCAGGGCTTGCGTCACTAAAAGGACACCTACATGGCGGGGCAAATGAGCAGGTAATGGCAATGATGAAAGATATCCAGGATAATGTTTCTGACTGGAAAGATGCTGATGAGGTTAATGATTATCTTGCGAAGATTATCAGAAAAGAAGCAGGAGACCGCTCCGGTAAGATATACGGGTTAGGGCATGCAGTTTATACTCTTTCGGACCCAAGGGCATTAATCTTAAGGGAGAAGGGAAGAACTTTGGCTGAGGCAAAAGGAAGGGGCGATGAGTTTGACCTATTGATGCTTGTGGGAGAAGCAGGGCCTAAGGTTTTTTCAGAAGTTAAAGGGAGCGATAAGGTAATAGCTCCAAATGTAGATTTTTACTCAGGATTCTTTTTAGACTGCCTTGGAATACCTGTAAGAGCTTACACACCATTATTTGCTATGGCAAGGATTGCAGGCTGGGCAGCACACAGGCTTGAGCAGCTTGCACAGAATAGGATTATGAGGCCAGCGTATTTTAATCTTGCAAAACCTACCCAATATGTTACGATTGAGAAAAGAACTAGTACTTAAACCCAGAACTCTTGATTATTTCTCTGTCTTTTGTTATCAATAATCCTTCTACATTATCTAGACTCTCGACAAGCTCAAGCCCTTTCTCAGGGCCCAATACAAACACTGACGTAGCAAGGGCATCTGCCTCTAAAGCAGTACCGGCAATTATTGTCACAGAAATTAGGTCAGTTGCAGAATATCCAGTCCTTGGGTCGACGATGTGATGGAATTTCTTTTCAGAATCGAAATACCTCTCATAATCACCAGATGTCGCAACTGAATTATTGTCCAGTTTGATAATTGTAATGTAATCTTCCTTATCTCTCGGATTCCTCAGAGCAATCGACCAGTCTTCCATTCCTTTTTTTCCAATTGCCCGCATATCCCCGCCCGCATTAACGAGCGCATGCTTAATCCCATTTTTCTCAAGGGCCTCGATAGCTTTGTCAATTGCATAGCCTTTTGCAATCCCTCCCAGGGTTATCTTCATATTCTTCCTAATGCGGATATCGTTGCTTTTTATCACGATGCCTTTATAATCAATAAGGCTAAGCGTATCATTAATCTCTTTTTCAGTTGGAGCTCTTTTATTTACTTCAAATGACTTAGTATACAAGTCAAGAATCGGCTGGACGGTAATGTCAAAAGAGCCATTGCTCAGTTCAGAATACTTGTTCGACTCCTTAAGCAGATAAATAATCTCTTCATCAGCATCAATCAGGAAGCCTTTCTCGTTAAGGCTGTATAGCTGGGTATCTTCCTTATATATACTAACAAGATTTTCTACCTTAATCATCTCCTCAAAAGCATCTGTTATTGCTTTTTCAGCCTTTAATTCATCCTGGTCAAGTACAGTAATCTCCACATAGGTGTCCATAAGGTTTTTTGTCTCAGACACCTTACTTGAGTAGACATTAGTGCATCCGCTAAGTACCACTAAAGCTAGTATAACCCAGATTAATCTCTTCATGAGATGGCTGGAATTGATATCCTTTTTATAAAATTTTGTCTCTTTTTTGAGTACTAACTGCAGGTGGCAGAACTGATGTGAAAATCGGAAAACTTTAAATAAGGCACATAAACTCATTTTTCCCATGTTTATCTTTAGGGGAGGAGTTCACCCTCCAGGAAATAAGATTTCAAAGGGGAGCGCAATAAAACAGGCAGAGATGCCTAAACAGGTAGTTATTCCTCTGAGCCAGCACATAGGGGCTCCATGCAGCCCATTAGTTAAGGTTGGTGATGAAATCAAGATAGGCCAAAAGATTGGCGAATCTCAGGGTTTTTGTTCTGCACCGGTACATGCTTCTATTCAGGCAAAGTAAAAGAGGTTGCAAAAAAGCCGCATCCTTCTGCAGGAGAGTGTATGGCTGTTGTTATAGAGTCAGACGGCAAGATGATTTGGGACGACTCAGTAAAGTCAAGGGATAATATTGATTCTTTATCGCAAAAGGAGATTGTAGAAATTATCAAGCAGGCAGGGATTGTCGGAATGGGGGGAGCAATGTTTCCCACACATGTCAAGTTTGCTATTCCTGAAGGCAAAAAGGTAGATACTATTGTTATCAATGGCGCTGAATGCGAGCCAATGCTTACCTGTGACCATCGGATAATGCTCGAATATACGGCAGATGTGGTCATGGGCATCAAGCTTATACTAAAGGTATCTGGAGCAAAGAAGGCAATAATAGGAATTGAACAGAACAAGCCAGATGCGATAAAAACACTTACGGAGAAGGCAGCTGACCATTCTGACATAGAAGTTGTTGGATTAAGAACAAGATATCCGCAGGGAGCTGAAAAGATGCTTATCTATGCCCTAACTGGCAGAAAGGTGCCGTGCGGAGGCCTTCCATTAGATATTGGAGTTGTTGTCAATAATGTCGGCACAGCAAAAGCAATTTACGATGCAGTCTACAAAGGCAAGCCTTTGATTGAGAGAGTCGTAACAATTACAGGAGATGTCAAAAAGCCGCAGAACCTGCTTGTTAAGGTAGGAACAAGCTTTGCTGAACTCATAAAGCAGTGCAATGGCACTGAAGGAACACCTGTAAAGATAATCAACGGCGGGCCTATGATGGGCATTGCCCAGTCAACAGATGAGGTTCCTGTATTGAAGGGAACATCTGGAATACTAGTTCAGAATAAAGAAACTGTTGTGAAGGACAAAGAAAGAGATTGCATCAGGTGCGGAAAATGCATAGATGTTTGTCCGATGAACTTAATGCCGACTATGATTTCACAATATGCAAAGAAGGATGATTTTGAGACATGCAGTGATTATAATGCGATGGACTGCTTTGAATGTGGGTCGTGCGCGTATGCATGCCCAAGCAAGATACCTTTAGTTCATTGGATAAAGATTGCAAAGGCAGAAATCTGCAAGAAGAAGGCGAAGGAAAAGGCCTGCGCTGCAGAGAAAAAGGTGTGCGAGACAAAGTAAAATGGAGCATAAACTAACAGTATCAACAAACCCACATATAAGGGAGAAGGAAACAGTAGACAAGATAATGTGGTATGTCATAATCGCACTAATTCCAACTACAATCGCAGGAATCATATTCTTCAAGGCAAGAGCAGCTGCAACAGTATTATTATCTGTTGTATCAGCTGTTCTTACTGAGTTTATAATTCAAAAGCTTACAAAGAAAGATGTAACTATCAAAGACGGCTCGGCTGTACTGACTGGATTATTGCTTGCTTTAGTCTTGTCTCCAATGGTTCCATGGTGGATTCCAGTATTCGGAGCAATATTTGCAATAGCAATAGCAAAGCACGCCTTTGGAGGCTTAGGCCATAATATATTCAATCCAGCTCTTGCGGGAAGAGCCTTCCTCGTTGCTTCTTGGCCTGCTTTAATGACTATATGGCTTCTGCCTGATGGCGTTACAGGAGCAACCCCTTTAGGAATACTTAAGCTTGAAGGGATAAAGACTGGATACAGCCAGCTGTTCTTAGGTAATATTGGCGGATGCATCGGAGAGGTCTCAGCAATAGCATTATTGATTGGAGCAGCATTCTTATTTTACAAGAAAGTAATTGACTGGAGGATTCCGACAGCGTACATCGGAACTGTTCTAGTATTTGCAGTTATATTCAGACAGGATCCAGTATTCCTTCTGCTTTCAGGAGGACTCTTGCTTGGGGCATTCTTCATGGCAACTGATTATGTTACTTCAGCTATAACTCAAAAGGGAAAATTGGTGTTTGGATTTGGGTGCGGCTTTGTCACGATAATACTCAGGCTTTTCTCAGGATATCCTGAGGGAGTAATGTTTTCGATATTACTTATGAATGCTGCCACTCCATTGATTGACAGGTTCACAAGGCCAAATCCTTTTGGATTTGTAAAAAAGGTAAATAAAAAATGAATGAAAACCTTAAGCTCGGACTCACATTGATGGCTGTAACGTTGATAGCTGCGCTTGCTTTGGCTATCACAAACGAGTTCACTGCTCCGCAGATAGAAATACAGAAAGAGCTTGCTACAAAAGAATCATTGAACACAGTTATGTCAGCAGACTCATTTAATCAGACCGAGGGTACTTATGAAGCTTATAATGACAAAGGAGAAAGCATAGGAAAAGTCTTCAAGGTAGAAGCTTCTGGTTATTCATCAATTATCACTGCTTTAGTAGGTATAGATACAGAAGGAAGAATCACTGGAGTGGATATTGTAAGCCAGCAGGAAACACCTGGTCTAGGCGCAAATGTTGAGAAAGAATCATTCTTATCACAGTATATTGGAAAGATAGCAAGTGAAGTGCTTCTTAAGAAGGATGGCGGAACAATAGATGCAATAACAGGAGCAACAATATCATCCAGGGCCCTAACCAATGGAATCAAGGCAGCTATTGAGTCAGATAAGCCAGCTACTCCAGAGGAAGTTGCTGTCCTGAACAGTACTGCTCAGAACAAATCATCTGCTCTTGTTGCAGCTGATTCTGTGACAAGCGCATCTCCAGCATGGGATGGTGTAACACCTAGGCCTTCTGACTTAGATGATGAGTATGAGTACGAAGACGATGATGAGTATGAATATGAGGATGACTAATTAATAAAATGAAGACTCAAAACAGTTTCAAGGAACTCTTTAAGGGATTATTCAAGGAAAATCCAGTGTTCTGCTTAGTTCTTGGACTATGCCCTACTCTTGCAGTATCAACCTCGCTTGATAATGCAATCGGAATGGGAGCTGCTGCGACTTTTGTCCTGTTATGTTCAAATATAATAATCTCCCTGATAAGGAAAAAAGTCCCTGATAAGATAAGAATCCCAATATTTATCGTTATCATTGCTTCATTCGTTACAATGGCAAGCCTGTTTATGGAGGCTTTTATGCCCGCACTTAACAAGGCGCTTGGAATCTACGTTCCTTTGATTGTTGTAAACTGCATAATCCTTGGAAGGGCAGAGGCATTTGCATCAAGGAACAGCGTAAAAGACTCAGCATTTGATGGTCTTGGAATGGGCGTTGGATTCACGCTTGCTTTGCTTTTGATAAGCGCAATAAGAGAGCTGCTTGGGACAGGCTCGTTAAAGATATTTGGCATAACTCTTGTTAAGATAGCAATTGAGCCTGCCATGGTATTTATCCTTGCTCCT
>CAYUUH010000005.1:0-16944 GCA_964447855.1 uncultured Methanosarcinales archaeon
ACATCACAGGCAGGGAAGTTGAGAAAGTCCTAGTTCAGAAAGTTAAGGCCAGCAAGAACATAATCCTTCTCCAGAATCATATGGCCATTGACCTTATTATGGCGAAAAAGAAATGCGTTGGCGCACAAATCCTTGACTCGCATAGCAATAAACTAATTGAGGTGTATTCTAATGCAACCATTATTGCAACAGGGGGCGTAGGGAGGGTTTATGCGAATACATGCAATCCCGAAATCGCAACAGGGGATGGCATTGCGATTGCATATAGGGTAGGGGCAGAGCTCCAGGATATGGAATTTATGCAGTTCCATCCAACGGGATTGTATAATTCAGACCCTACCTTCTTGATATCTGAGACTCTCAGAGGGGAAGGAGGGATTCTGAGGAACAAGACTGGGGAGAGGTATATGCCCAAGTACCATCGTGACGGCGGAATGGCTCCGAGAGATGTCGTTTCCAGGTTTAGCCTTATTGAGATGAAGCGCACAAAAAGCAAGTGTGTTTACCTTGATGTTACTTCATTAGGTCCATCTTATCTAAAGAAGAGATTCCCTAACATCTACAAACTGTGCAGGAAATACCAGATAGACCTCACTAAGCAGCCAATTCCCGTTGCTCCAACTGCACATTATATCTGCGGAGGCATAAAAATCAATGCATATGCCCAGACAAGCGTAAAAAATCTTTATGCAATAGGAGAATGTTCGTGTTCAGGGCTTCACGGAGCTGACAGGCTTGCATCAAACTCACTTACAGACGGCCTTGTTTTTGGCTCAAGACTTGCCGACAAATTAAGAAAATCAATAAAAAAAGAAAAAAAAGTCAATCCAATAAACTTAGACAAATCAATAAACACAATAGAGAAGCCAAAAAAATCCAGACTCTTAAAAGATAAGCTTAAGAAGCTGATGTGGGACAAGGTTGGCATCATAAGGACCAAGAAAGGGCTTAATTCTGCGCTGAAAGGAATAAACTCGATACAAAAAAGCACGGAAAAAATGATTAAGGAAGGAATAAACAAAGAACTGCTAGAGTTGAGGAATATGGGAATTGTTGCAAAATCTATCACATCAAGCGCTTTAGCCAGGAAAGAAAGCAGAGGGACTCATTTTATCGTCGATTATCCTGAAAGAAATGACAAGTCGTGGAAAAAACATAGCATGATAAAAAACGGAGGAATTCTAAAGTTTTTTAAATGAACTATTGTTTTTGAGACTCATGTACGAATTAATAGTCACTGAAAAACCAAATGCCGCCAAGAAAATAGCAGAGGCATTAGCAGATAACAAGGCTATAAAAAAGTCTACAAGGGACAAGGTTCCATATTATGAGCTTACCCATGAAGGCAAGAGCATAGTTGTTGTATGCGCAGTTGGTCACTTATACGGCTTAAGGCAAAAGGAAGGAAGAAAGGCAGATTATCCTATTTTTGATATTGAATGGGCGCCTACAGCTGATATCACAAAAAAGTCTGCGTTCTCAAGAAAGTACCTGGTAAATATAAAGAGGCTTGCAAAAGAGGCTTCCCAGGTAACAATCGCAACAGATTATGATATTGAAGGAGAAGTTATAGGGCTGAATGTGATGAGATATGCGTGCGGCAAAAACGACGCAAGAAGGATGAAGTTCTCTACATTAACTAAAGAGGACCTAGTAAAGGCATACGAAAATGCATCACCTCGCCTTGATTGGCCTCAGGCAAATGCGGGGGAGGCAAGGCATAAGATGGACTGGTTCTTCGGCATTAACATCTCAAGGGCATTAACATCAGCAATCAAATCAACAGGATCATTTAAACTAATGTCCACAGGGCGTGTACAGGGTCCTGCCTTAAAGCTCGTTGTAGACAAGGAAAAAGAGATACAGGCATTCAAGCCAGAGCCTTACTGGGAGATACACCTGCTTGGAGATATCAACAAAGGCTCTATAATTGCGATCCACGAGCTTGGAAAAATATTCGACCAAGCAAAAGCAGCTGAAATCTTCAATAAATGCAAGAACGAGAAAACAGCAAAAGCCACAAAAGTAGAGAAGAAGCAGTTCAAGTCAATGCCTCCTGTTCCTTTTGACTTAACATCTATGCAGATTGAGGCGCATAAATGCCTTGGAATCTCTCCTAAAAACACATTATCAATAGCCCAAGACCTTTATACTGGCGGATATATATCATATCCAAGAACCTCAAGCCAGCAATTGCCTAAAGAGATAGGCTACTCAAAAATTATAAGCCAGCTTGCAAAACAATCGCAATATAAGAACGAAACAGCATTCCTGCTTAAGAAGCCAAACTTAGTTCCCAATAACGGCAGCAAGACAGACCCTGCACATCCGGCCATATATCCTACCGGAGCGCTTCCAAAATTTAAGAATGATTATTCAAGAAAACTCTATGACCTTATCGTAAGAAGATTCTTTTCAGTCTTTGGAGACCCCGCTACAAGGCAGACAATGATAGTAAATCTGGACTGCAATAAAGAAAATTTCATTGCAAAAGGAACCACCACGCTAACTAAAGGCTGGTTTGAGCTTTACGGAAAGTATGTTATGCTTAAGGAAGAAGAGCTTCCTCCAATTAAGGAAGGAGACATCTGCAATGTCAATAAGATTGACAAGCTTGATAAGCAGACAACCCCTCCAAAAAGATACACAGAATCATCTTTAATCAAAGCCCTTGAGAAGGAAAACCTTGGAACAAAAGCAACAAGGGCAGCCATTATAGAAACCCTGTATGACCGAGGCTTTATCGATGGTAAGGCAATCCAGGCAACAGAGCTCGGAATAAGGACTGAAGAGACCCTTGAGAAATATTCTCCCAAGATTGTAGAGCCTGCCCTGACAAGGCATTTTGAAGAAGAGATGGACGGCATCAGGGAAGGAAAGTACAAGCCAGAGGAGGTTATTGAAGAATCCAAGAAGACTGTTACTGATATTGTTGCAGAATTTGATAATCACCTTAAGAAAATAGGGAATGAGCTTCTCAAGGCAAACAGGGAAACAAGAAATGTAATGACATTTGTCGGGAAGTGCCCTAACTGCAAGGATGGCGAGCTGTTCATAAGAAGGGGAAAGTTCGGCCAATTTATAGCATGCGATAAATACCCTGACTGCAAGACATTGTATTCAATCCCGCAAAATCTCGTGAGGCCAACTAAAGAGCTTTGTGAAACATGCAATATGCCTAAGGTGCAGGTCATAAAGAAGAATAAGGGGCCTCAGGTAGTGTGCATAAATCCAAAGTGCCCTGCAAAGCTTCAGGGATATTCTGCTGAGAAGCTCAAGGAAATGGAAGATATAGAGTCTGGCAGAGTAGACAAGAAGTGCCCTAAGTGCGGGGAAGGCAGACTTAAGGTAAGACGTTCTGTTTACGGTTCTTTTATAGCGTGTGACAGATATCCCCAGTGCAGATATACTGAGAGAATCGAAGAAGACAAGATAACTGGGAAAAAATAAAAAGATATATTAAGGAAAACTTTAATTTTAGAGGGAATGAAAAAGTCAGCTTATATTGTATTCTTTATTTTACTCCTATTTATACCCGGAGGATTAGCCAAGCAGGGCCATATGAGGCTTCTTGCTGTCAAGGAAAGTAGCGACGGATTTAACGGAAGCATAGCTGACCTTTATCTTGAGGTTAATAGCGGTTCAGGGAGGGTATTTCTGGAGACTTTCCCTTTGACAAAAGTTGACACTCAGCTGTCCACTAGGTTTGCGAAGGAAATTGCATGCGACTACCTCAATGAAGACTGCTCCAAATATGACTTTTTTTACACAATACGCTCTGACGCTCCAATTATAGGAGGCCCTTCTGCAGGTGCTGCGATAACATTCCTAACAATATCATTGCTTGATGAGATTCCTATGGATGAGGATACTACAGTTACAGGGACTATAAATTCCGGCGGGATAATAGGTACTGTTGGCGGATTAAGGCCCAAGATTGATGCTGCCTCAGAAGCAGGAATCAAGAGAGTGATGATACCTAGCGGGACAATAGTCAAAGAAGATAACGAGACGATAAACCTCACTGCTTACGGTAAAGAGCGAGGGGTAGAGATTATAGAGGCGTCAACGATTGAAGATATGTTCCGTACCTTTACCGGGATGGAAGTTGTGCAAAATGGAAACCTAACCATCGATTCGAATTACTCTGCTATAATGCAAAGCCTTGCTTCTAAATTATGCGAAAAGAGCGAAAAATTAAGGTCTGAGGTAATATTACTTGATAAGTCTGGACAGAAAAATATCACTGGGGCAGACGAACTTTATGATTCTGCTATGGAAGCAGTTTATGACGGCCTGCATTATACTTCTGCCTCCTATTGTTACGGTGCAAATGTAAAATACCAGCAGGCACTTTATGAGCTTAAGAACTTAAGCGAGTCTGCAAAGAACAAGATAATCAACGTTGCCCAGAGAGACATATCTAACCTTAAGGGCAAGCTTACATCTTCCCCAATCGAGACTATTACTGACCTAGAAGCATTTATGATTGTAAATGACCGGCTTATAGAGGGGGAAGAATATATTCAAAAGGCTGCAGACAATATAAATGACACACAGAGCGTTTACTATCTTGCTTATGGCATGGAAAGGATATCCTCTGCTTATTCATGGTTTGAGTTCTTTGTGCATACAGGGAAAAAGCTTGACCTTGATGAAGAAGCAATCAAGACGTCATGCCAGAAGAAGATATCTGAGGCAGAAGAGCGCTACCAGTATGTGAGCCTGTTTATCTCAAAGTCAGCGCTTGACTCTACAAAAGACAGCATATCTGACGCATATAATGACCTGTATGCAGGCGAATATGCCTTGTGCCTTTTCAAGGCAAGCAAGGCAAAGGCAGAGGCAGACTTGATACTAAGCGTAGTAAACACTGAGGATGGCCAGACAGATATCCTACTGCAGCAGAAGCTTGATGTCTCAAAGAGAAATATAATCAGGGAGCTTAGCAGGGATAATTTCCCTGTGCTTGGCTATTCTTATTATGAATATGCAAACTCATTGAAGGATGATGGAGATGAATATTCTGCCCTTCTTTATGCAGAATACGCGCTTGAGCTTAGCGCTCTTGATATATACTTTAGAGAGAAGAACGGAAATTTTAAGCTTCCTGAATTATATATTCACGCAATGTTGATATTTATATGGGGATTCCTGCTTGGCCTGGTAGTAGGCCTTATCATAAAAGTAAGAACGCCTGCGAAAAAGCCTAAAAAGAATGTAAAATGGACTGTGCGAAGTGTAAGAGGAAAAAGAAGACGATAAAGCTCCCTAGCATGGAGCATGTCTGCGAAGACTGTTTTTCTAAGATAATTGAGAAAAGGGTAAGGAAAAGGATAAGGCTTGGTAAATTTTTCAGGAAAGGGGACAGGATACTAGTCACCGATACATTATCTAAGTACCTTATACTCAAGATAATAAAAGATTTGCCTGTAAAGATATTCACTTCTAAGAGCATTTCAAAACCATTTATCAAAAGCAATAAGATAAGCAAGGTGGTTGCCAAGAGAACAATGGACGACGAGCTTGAAAGCTTTTTTGAAACTCTTTTTTATGGCAAGCATAAAAAGAGAGAGAATTATCTATCAGTTCTTAAAGGAATGACTGACAATGAAGCAATTGTTTTTTCAAGAATCAATAAATTAGCCTTTAAGCCAAATTCCAGAAATAAAGAGATATTAAAACTGATGAACAATCTTGAGAAGAAATATCCTGAAATAAGGTTTTCATTGTTCAGGAGCATATCTGAGCTTGAAAAATGAGAGGGTCTATGTTTTTTATTCTAACATACGCATTACATCCTAAAAACTATTACTAATCAATTGTCTTCTAAAGAGGCATCAAATCAATTTGGCCGTAGCTAAAAAAAGACTTGGACATGTCTTCCTATTTTCTGTCAATTAGCAAAAATTTAAATATAGTTTTTCATAACTGACGTTTTAAATGAAATACGATGTTTTTGGGATAGGCTCTGCAATCATGGACTTTCTTATACAGGTCCACCCAAACGAGCTGCTTGAGCTTGACCTGAAAAAAGGCCAGTTCCATCTTGTTGAAGAGGATAAATCAAAGAAGATACTTGACAAGATAAAGCATTCTGAGATGAAGATTGCGCCCGGAGGCTCTTGCGCGAACTCACTCTTCGGCATAGCACAGCTTGGAGGCTCTGTCGTTTTCTGCGGAAAAGTAGGAAAAGATGAACATGGAATGATATATGAGCAGAAGATGGTTGACTGCGGGGTTAAGTCATGCATCGGCAAGATAGACACACACAAGACAGGGCATGCAATAACATTCATCACTCCAGATACAGAGAGAACTTTTGTCGTGCATCTTGGTGCTGCCATCAAGCTTGAGAAAGAAGATGTCTTCTTTGACGACTTAAAGCAGAGCAAAATCCTACATATAGAAGGTTACCAGCTTGAGGACCCAAACTTAAGGGCAGTTGCTTTACATGCGATGGACTTTGCGAAGAAGAACAATGTTAAGATTTCTATTGACCTGGCTGACCCAGGCATCGTTTCAAGGAACAAAGAAGATATGCTGAAGATGGTGAAGAATTATGCAAGTATAGTCTTTGCAAATGAGGAAGAGGCAAAGGCGCTTACAGGCAAGGATTCTATCGAAGCCCTAAATGAAATATCCAAGATAACTGACGTTGCCATTGTTAAGATTGGCAAAAAAGGCTCTCTTGTGAAGAAAGGAAGCGAACTTCACCAGATAAAGCCTCATGCAATAAAGCCATTGGATACTACCGGAGCTGGAGATATGTATGCTGCAGGGTTCCTTTACGGAGTTACCCATGATTTTAGCCTGAAGCAGAGCGCCGATTTAGGCTCTTACCTTGCCGCACAAGTCGTAAGCCAGATAGGCGCAAGGCTCGATTCGATTGATCGCTCCATACTTAAGAGAATAAAAGATGGGAATTAAAGAGAATATTGCTAATATCAAGAAAGAGATTCCTTCTAAAGTTACTTTGGTTGTTGCCACTAAGACAAGAAATGTTTCTGAGGTAGAGGAAGCAATTAGTGGAGGAATCACAACTATTGGGGAGAATTATGTTCAAGAGGCAGAATCAAAGGCCAGCCTAAGGGGAAAGGTCAAGATACACTGCATAGGCCATCTACAGACAAATAAGGTTAAGGATGCAGTCAAACTGTTTGATATGATTGAGACTGTTGATTCTATTAAGATTGCAAAAGAGATTGATAAGAGAACAGAGAAGATTATGCCTATCTTGATTGAAGTGAATATTGGGAAAGAGGAGAATAAGTCTGGAGTAATGCCTGACAAAACAATAGGACTAATCAAAGAAATATCTAAATTAAAAAATGTAAACATCAAGGGACTGATGACAATGGCTCCTTTCTTTGACGATGCTGAGAAAGACAGGCCTTATTTCAGGGAGATGAAACAACTGTTTGATAAGATAAAATCAATGAAAATCCCTAATGTTGACATGGAGATACTTTCTATGGGAATGTCTGATTCCTACAAGGTAGCTATTGAAGAAGGAGCTACAATGGTCAGGATTGGAACAAAGATTTTTGGGAAAAGAGAGTAATAAATCTAGAAGATTGGAATTCTCGTCTTTCTAGTTGCTTAAGAATCAGTAAAATCAAACCTTGCTAAAAAATAAAATAAAACTGGGATACTTGGTAGAATTCGAAAATTCTTTTGTTGGGGGTATTGCCAAATATCCCAGCCTTAAAAATGAACGTGATTTAGTTGAGTTCCTCCTTGATGTTGGCTGTGCCAACCATGGTCAATGTCGTTTCAATCTGTTGCTCTTTCCTGAACTTTATGATAAAATCATTAAACTCCTGGACATCGCTGAACTTAAGCTTTAGAAGAAGGTCATATTCTCCAGTCGTTCCAAAAACCTCTTTTACATGCTTGCTGTTTAGAACTTTATTGTCAAGAAGCACATTTGGCTTTGTCTTAATCATCATAAAAACAATGAAATCTTCACCTATAGCTGAGTTGCTCAGCTTTACAGTGAACTTTTCAATTACCCCCTCTTTCTTAAGATTAGTTATCCTTTGATGGACTGTGCTCGGCCTTATGCTTGTCTTCTTTGCTATATCCCTTATTGAAAGCCTTGCATCCTGTTTTAACACTTCAATAATGGCTAAATCCTTCTTATCAAGGTCCATTTATTAGTATGTTGTCCAACTTATTTATATATTTTTCGGAAAATGTCCAATTTTTTAGCATTTTTATGGACAAAATTGATTTTTATGGTCAAAAAGTATATAAACTCCGAGAGAAGCAATAGCCTTGGTGATACTATGACTGATTACAAAGTAAAAGACATTAAATTGGCTGATTTTGGAAGAAAAGAGATAGACATAGCTGAACATGAGATGCCTGGATTGATGGCCGTGAGGAAGAAATACGGTACTAAGAAGCCCCTTAAGGGAGCAAGGATTATGGGCTCACTTCATATGACTATTCAAACAGCCGTTCTTATAGAGACCCTAGTTGAGCTCGGTGCTCAGGTAAGATGGTGCTCATGCAATATATTCAGCACACAAGACCATGCTGCTGCAGCTATAGCTAAGGCAGGGGTTCCTGTTTTTGCATGGAAAGGAGAAACACTTAAGGAATATTGGTGGTGCACTGAAAGAGCACTTGACTTTGATGGAAAGGGCCCTAACTTAATTGTTGATGATGGAGGAGACGCTACTTTGATGATTCATAAGGGTGTTGAGGTAGAAAAAGACCCAAGCATACTTGACAAAGATTATTCCGGAGAGGGCGAGGACTTCATGGAGCTTATGGCATGCCTAAAATCCGAGTACAAGAAGAACAAGGAAAGATGGGTAAATGTAGCCAAAGAAGTAAAAGGGGTTTCAGAAGAGACAACAACAGGAGTCCACAGGCTTTACCAGATGCTTGGGGAAAATAAGCTTTTGTTCCCTGCGATGAATGTTAATGATTCAGTCACAAAATCTAAGTTTGATAATATCTATGGCTGCAGGCACTCTCTTACCGACGGTATAAAGAGAGCCATGGATGTTCTTATAGCAGGAAAAACCGCAATGGTCTGCGGTTATGGGGATGTCGGAAAAGGCTCTGCTGAGGCATTAAAAAACGAGAGGGCTAAAGTGATTATATCAGAAATTGACCCTATCTGCGCATTGCAGGCGTGCATGGCAGGATACAGAGTAATGCCTGTGGAAGATGCGCTAAAGGAAACAGACATTTACGTGACTACCACCGGAAACTGCGACGTAATAACTGCAGAACACATGAGCAAGATGAAAGACCAGGCAATTGTCTGCAATATAGGTCATTTTGATAATGAAATTCAGGTTGCTAAGCTTGAGAAGTGGCCTGGAGTTAAGAAAGAAGAGATTAAAGGAAGCGAGTGTCCAGTACATAAGTACACATTTAAGGACGGACATTCAATCTATCTTTTGGCTCAGGGGCGTTTAGTAAATCTGGGCTGTGCAACAGGCCATCCAAGCTTTGTAATGAGCAACTCTTTTGCAAATCAGGTTCTTGCACAGATTAGCTTGTGGGAGAAAGAATACCAAATTGGAGTTTATATGCTTCCAAAGGAGCTTGATGAAGAGGTTGCAAGGCTGCACCTTGAGAAATTAGGGGCTAAGCTTACAAAGCTTACCAAAGAACAGGCAGATTATATTGGAGTCAAGGTAGAAGGGCCTTACAAGGCAAGCCATTATAGGTATTAATCTTATGACCAGAAAGCCAGTTGTAGCAGGACAGTTTTATCCTGAAACATTCGAAGAGCTTGACAAAGAGATTAACCTGTGCTTTACCTCCAAGTTCGGCCCAGGAGACATTCCTCTTAAGAAGAAAGATAAAGAAGTTCTTGGAGTTATAGCGCCTCATGCAGGATATCAGTTCTCAGGACCGTGCGCTGCATGGGCATACAAGGAGATAGCTGAGAGCAGGCTTTCTGATGTCTACATTCTTTTAGGACTAAGCCACCAGGGATTCAGGTCGTGCATCTCAATGCAGGACTGGGAAACTCCATTAGGGATAGTTAAGGTTGAAAAGGAATTTGGAGAGCTTGTAAAGAAACATACTGGACTAAAGGTTAATGAAGAAATACATTCAGAGGAGCACAGCATAGAGGTTCAGGTTCCTTTTCTTCAGTTTGCCAGAAAGGATTACCTTGATAGGCTAAGAATCCTTCCGATAATAGTATCTGACGATATAAACCCTGCAGAAATGGGGGAGGCAATTGCAAAGGCAGTAAAAGCCTCAGGAAAGAAAGTCACATTGATTGCATCATCTGACTTTACTCATTTTGGCCTGAATTACAGATATTTCCCGTTCAGGGATAATGTTAAGGAGAACATGTACAAGCTAGATAAGGGAGCAATAGACAACATAATCAAGCTTGATTCTTCCAGTTTTATGGAATATATCGACGAGACAGGAGCCACCATATGCGGGAGGGTTCCGATTGCAGTCCTGATTGAGGCTTGCAAGGAGCTCGGGGCAGAGAAAGGAAAGCTTCTGCACTATTACACTTCCGGGGATGTAATCGGAGATTATGCAAATGCAGTCGGTTATGGAGCAATCCTAATAAGCTAAAATGCTGAAGAATCTAACCAGCAAAAACACAATTTCCAACGAGCTTAGATTTTGCAATACTATCCTTTCAAAGGCAACAGGCCTGATGTTTTCAAGAAAAACAAACAAATCCTTGATTTTCACATATGATAAAGAGAAGAAAGAATCACTCCACATGCTGTTTGTCTTCTATCCTATAGATGTAATCTTCCTGGATAAAGACAAGAAAGTTGTTGAAATAAAAGAGAACTTTAAGCCGTTTACATTCTATAATCCTAAACACAAGGCTCAGTACATAATAGAGCTTCCTTCTGGGACTGTAGATGCTTCTAAGACTAAAGTTGGACATAAGATATCATTTTAATAATACACACATTGTATGTATATCAATATTGACAATTACTTAACGAAATAATAAACACTAATGATAATCTTTAAATAATGGGCTGGAATATCTTTACTTCAATGGGGATGTAGTATAACCTGGCTAGCATAGGGGCCTCCAGTAATTGGAAATATGAGTCAGTTTTGACGATGACTAAAATTCCTTATGAAGAAAGCCTCGGATCTGGGTTCAAATCCCAGCATCCCCACCATTTACTTCTTACTCTTTTTCTTCTTAGCCTTATTTCTTCTTGCCTGTTTCTTAAGCTCTGCATAGATTTTCTTATCGCGGTTTATCAGGAAGAAGAGCACAACAGCTAATATAGCAAGCCCTGCAATTATAAACCAGATATATGTTGAGACAAAGCCAAACAAAGTTGCTTTTACTACACTTATGCTGAAACTGCTGAAATCAACATAGAAAATAAGGATAGCTGCTACAACTATGGCTAAAAATGACCATAAGGCAATCTTTAACTGCTTTGGGAATGATATTGACTTAATCTCGTCAATCTTTTCCCTGAAAGCCGGGTCAGCCATCTTTCTTTTTATCAATATAGCGAGCATAACTATGACTGCAATCAGAAGAATAAATGCAATGATATAATACATCCAATACCTGAGCCATCTTCCTGCATTAGTAAAGAAACTTGATAGCTTATCTGACAAGAAAGCATGCCTAAGCTTGAGCACGATACTTTCTGAGTAAACTGCACTTCCTGCAGATGCCTCTATTGCGACCAGATAATCATTTTCCTCAATTGCATCATTGAGGCTGAGAGCAAGAGTTGCTGTTCCAGTCTCGCCTTCTTTAAGGGTAAGTTTTTTTGGCTGGATATCTACCCAGTTAGGAGCATTTAAGCTTAAAGTATACTCAATCTCTTCAAACCCATGGTTAGTAATCTGGACTTCTACATTTTCTGCATCATATCTTATCTTCTCACTTGATGGAGCGTCGATTACAGCATGATAGAATTCATTTTGAGGGACAACCTTCAAGACCATCTTTTTGACATCTTCAATGTCCTGATGAGTCTGTGAAACAGCTTTTACACTAATCTTTTCTTTCCCCTCTTCCTCGCATGGAACGTTAAAGTTAAGGGTTGCATTGGCAGTTCCATCTGGATTAACTGATTTCGGACTGTAAGACAGGGTAATCCATTCAGGAGCGCTTAAGAGCATATCAAATGAACCTGGATATTTTCCTGTGTTGTGGATACCTAAGGTATAATGGCTTTCTTCACAGTTGGCAATAATAGCCTCTTTAGGAAGATTGACTTCAACGCCATAGCATTCTTCTACGTCTATTGTTATAGCTCCAATCTTTTCTATCTTGCCTTTTTCAGGGGTAACATATACTGCTATGGTATAGGCTTTCTCGTCACCAACCTTTGGCTGAAGAGCTATAAACACAACTCCCTGTTGGCCTGTTCCTAATACTGCTGTGTTCTGAGTAAGGCTTGCAAAACCAGGGCCTCTTAGCCCAATTTTGTATGAGTTTGCTGTACTTGCCTCGTTCTCAATTATAAGTGGGATATACCTTGTATCTGCTTCGCATATTGTGTATCTACCATCTGAAACCTCAATTGGCTGGCCTTGAGAATAATATTTACCAAATGTCATCTCGTAATCATAATCTTCAGCTATACTAAGCTCTATAGGGAATAAAACCTGCTGGTTTGTGCTTAGGCTGCTTACAAGTATGTTTAGCTTTAGATTACCTGTTATCTCGCATGCAGGGCTTATAGAAGCAACTATTTCCTGGCTTTGTGATGGCCCTAAAACTACAGGATTCTGGCTGAAAGAGGCATAATTTGTCAAATAATCAATTCCTAAATAATATGTCTCTGCATTAGCCCCTATATTTTGTATTACAAAAGAAAATGTAGCTGTTTCACACGGCTTTATAGTTTTTGAGTAATCAGCAGATATTATCTTTAGGTCGCTTGCTGATACAATAGGCAGAATAAACAGGAATAATGCGAGTATAACCAGACTTTTTCTTAACATTTTTGAATATCCCTCCTAGTGAGAGAAAGTTAAAAACACAAAAGAAAAATAGGAAGATAAAGGCTTAGTAATAAGTCTTTGTATCTTCGTCTGCTGGCTCTTCTTCTCCCTTTAGCTTATTGAATCCAATTATCAAGCCAAGGATTACAAGAAGGATAACAAGAACAACAAGACCTACTTCAAGCCCTTTCTTAAGGCCTGAACTGGAGCTTGCATTACCTGCTTCAAGCACATTAGCCTTTAATGGTGCGTTCTGTAGAACCTTGCCATTACTGCTAATCTTTACTGAGAATGTGCTTTCTACAACATCAGCGTCGTCTTTTGCCGAAACAAAGATATAAGCAGACTGTGTCTCTCCAGGGCCTGCAACAAGAACGTTGCTTGGGCTTATCCTGAATGTTCCCCAGTTAGCTCCCTCAACGCTTAGTGTGTAAGCCTTTGAAACAGAAGCTGTGTTTGCGATTGTTACTGGATAAACAACACCTGCTCCGCCTTTTCTTACATCCTGCACATCAGGGCCGATTGTGATTATAGTTTTTTGCTCTGTAGTTCCTGAAGAACTTGAGCCTGAGCTTGAACTTGCAGATTCATCGCCAACAATATAGATTGTTGCTTCTTTCTCTGCTGTCTCGTCACCATCGTCATATTCAACTTCGAATAAAACCTGGTATTCTCCGCTCTTTGCATCAACAGGGATTCTTAAGTATAACTCTTCAGTTGTTGTTGAATCGTCGCTTTCTACTTCATCAACATAATCAGAAGCTGAGATGTCAAGTTCAGGTATGCTTACCTTAACCTTAACACTGTCTTCAGTTTTCTCGCCATAGTTCTTTAGTCTTGCTGAAACAAGCAAAGCCCTTCCAGCTACAACTTCATTCTCAGGTGAGATTATTAAGTCTTTGATAACCATTTCATGGTTTCCTGCATCAACTTCAAGGTCATAATCATTGTATGCACTTGCACCGTCTCTGCCTTCAACCCTTACTCTTAGCTGATATCTGTCCTGGTCCATCCTATCTCTTAGTTGGAGGGTAAGTTTCTTGACATAGGTTACACCAGCTTTCATATCGAAAACATCTGTGACATCGTCCATGATATCATCGTGGTCATAGCCCCTTATATAGGCTTCAGCCTGAACATCACTGATATCCTGATCAGAAACAACGTGAATCTTTACCTGGAATTCGTCTCCGCGCTGAACATCTCTAATAAGATTTGCACCGCTTCCAAGTGAGTCGTCATCCAACTCAACGTCTGTTATTGTCATCGCAGCGCTCACTAAACCTGATGCAGCGATAATTCCTACAATCAAAACTGCCATCAGATTCAACAGTTTCACCGACTTCTTCATTTTTTTACCCCCAACATATATTTTGATTTTGAATATCTGTTAATTAGCATTAACCACTTGTAGTGGAGTAATATAGGCTTATATTTAAAGGTTTCTATTATTTTAGCATTTTAGAGTAGTTACACCAGATAACTATCGTCTGATGAATTACCCTATGATAATAGGCCTGTGTATTACCCTCCTTTCTTTTGAGTTTGAGACGACAATCCTTGCCATATATTCCCCAGGAACAACGTCGTCTGGCATATCAATAACAATTTCTTTTGTTGCCTTATCTCCCTGGTCAATATCAATAGGACCTGCTCTCCTCCATATACCCAATTCCGGCACGACGACAGATATCCTTGTATCTTCCAAGTCTCTTGTTCCTATGTTTGATAAGCTTATTGTCGTCCTTAAATCTTCTCCAGATGACAGGAACCCGTCGTTGCTCATCCTTATTTTTTCTATTTTAGCCTCATAGACAGGCTTAGTTTCTTGTGGCTCTACAGGAGGAATTGGTGGTGTAATTACTGGCTGAGTAGTGTTGATTGTATATGTGACTGAAGCAGACGCAATATTCCCGCTGGTGTCGTTAGCATATACATATACTGTAAGAGTAAATGTTCCGTTAAATGTTTCATTATCATGGCTCATGTTTAGAGGCGCATTATAATACATATACCCTATAGGCGGGACTCCAGGAGTTCCGATACCGAACAATACCTCATCAACTCCATAGTTATCAGTTACAGTGAAGTCATACAATACTTCAGTGCCTGCATAAACTGCTGATTGTGGGCTGTTTATCACAATTACTGGAGGTACTGTATCTGCTCCTGGTGGCGGTGGCGGAGCAACAGAACCAACGTTTATCTGGCTTGAATCTGTACTTGAAGCTCCATTATCATCTGTTACTTTAAGACCTACATTATATATTCCTGATAGGCCGCATACATAGCTTGGGTTTTGAACTGATGTTTCATAAATTTCGTCATTATTCAGGTCCCATTCAAATGTGAATGTATCATCTCCGTAATCAGTTGCAGAGCCATACAGGGTTATTGTCTGACCTGGGTCGCATGAGTAAGGTCCGTCTGCTTCTGCTATAGGTGGCAAGTTACTTATAGTTACTGAGCTTGTATCTATTGCAGAGTTTCCTGCTGAGTCTGTTACTAACAATACGATTGTGCTTGAGTAATCATCTGTGAATGTATAGCTTATTGTCTGACTTGAACTTGGCGCAGTGTCCCATAACCCATCGTTGTTAAAGTCCCATCTGTACTGATAAGGCGCAAGACCGCCTATCACTGATGCAGTAAAGCTTACTGCATAGCCTTCTGCTCCGGAATAAGGCCCATCAGCATCGACAAGAAGTGTTGGAATATTTACAGCCACATAACTTGTATCAAGCCCCACTCCGAGGTCTTCATCACTAACTCTGAGGGTAATAGGATATGTTCCGTTTCCAGAGCAGATAAACGATGCGCTCTGGCCTGGTGTTTCATATATCCCATCATTATTCAGGTCCCATGAGAAACTGAGAGTATCATTGCCGTAGTCTGTTGCATAGCCATTGACAGTTATAGTGTCTCCGATAATGCATGAATAAGGCCCATCAGCATCTACGACTGGGTTTGAGTTGTTTATTGTCAATATGGTTGTGGCATTTGCAATGTTCCCAAGAGAATCTCTTACTTCTAGGATCACATTTCCAGTGTAATCATCGTTCCATGCAAAGCTTGCACCAGTGGTTAGGCTCCATATAGTGTCAAACATGCCGTCGGCATTTACATCCCATCTGTACTGATAAGGCCCAAGGCCTCCAGCTGCAGAGCCGGTAAAGCTTACTGCAAAACCTTCTACACCAGAGTAAGGTCCGTTTGCATTTGCGGATAGGTAATTATACACGTTAACTAAAGTAGTTGTTGTCGCAGCACTTAGAGTATCATTAACCTCCAAGGCTACTGTGCCGCTAAATATAGAAGGCCAAGTGTAACTTGCAAGACTTGACTGGTTCCAGTTTGTGTCCCAAATTCCATCATTATTAAAATCCCACCTGTATGAGTAATTATATATTCCTCCAGTGCCGTAACCGGAGAAGGTAACTGGAGAACCAACATAGCCGACAAGAGGACCATTAGCATGCGCACCCAAAGCGGTTGTCGTTACATTGATTATAGTCGAGCCAAATCCAGATGCTCCGTTATCATCTGTCACATTAAGATTTACTGGGTAGATACCTGGATAAGTGCAGATATAACTTACAATCTGCGAGTTTATTTCATATATTAAGTCGTTATTTAAGTCCCATGAATAGCTGAATGTATCTGCTCCAGGGTCTGTTTGGGATGCTGTCAAGTCAACTATTTCTCCTACAAGGCAGGCATACGGTCCATTTGCATTTGCAGTTGGAGCAACATTATTTATCGTTACAGATGCGCTGTTATTGGCAGTATGGCCTATAGAATCTCTAACTTCCACCATGACTAATCCTGAGTAGTCATCGTTCCATGTGACATTCAATCCTGACAAATCTGACCAAGACGTATCAAAAGTTCCGTCATTATCAATGTCCCACCTGTATTCATAGGCTGGATAACCTCCGAATGCAGATGCAGAAAGCGCAACCTGAGAACCTTCGTTAGCTGTGTAAGGCCCGTTTGCAT